>JAJQFY010000046.1 GCA_021200935.1 Oscillospiraceae bacterium | reverse complement strand
TTATTCAAAATATTCTCGATAACGGAAATTTTATCGGATACCTTGGCGCCGCCCATAATAGCCACGAAGGGCCGGGCGGGGTCGTCCAGGGCCTTGCCCATCACCTCCAGCTCCCGGCCAATCAAAAAGCCGGAGACCGCCGGTAAATAGGCCGCCACGCCAGCGGTGGACGCATGGGCGCGGTGAACGGTTCCAAAGGCGTCAGAAACATAGATTTCTCCAAACTCCGCCAGTTCCTTGGCGAAGGAGGGGTCATTTTTCTCCTCGCGGGGGTCAAAACGCAGATTTTCCAGCAGCATGATCTGGCCGGGCTGCAAAGCGGCGGCCTTGGCCTTGGCGTCCTCGCCGACGATGTCCTTCGCGAAAATCACCGGCTGGCCCAGCAGCTCCTGAAGCCGCTCCGCCACAGGGGCCAGGGTCAGGGATTCCTTCCATGTCCCCTTGGGCTTGCCCAGGTGGGAGCAGGCCACAACGGCAGCCTTATGCTCCAGCAGATACTGGATGGTAGGCAGGGCCGCCCGAATCCGCTTGTCGTCGGTGATGGCCCCGGTGGCCTTGTCCTGGGGGACGTTAAAGTCGCACCGAAGCAGCACCTTCTTCCCCTGGACGTCGATTTGCGTTACGTTCTTTTTGCTGTAATTCATGGTCTCGTATCCTCCTATTTGATATATGAATAGGCACGATTGCCAGGTATTCCAAAATAGTCAAGGCTCCTCGCCCACCGCCATAATTCCCGTTTCCAGAAGACCGGGAAAGCCCTGGCGGCGCAAAACGTCGTACAGGATGATGGCCGCAGAGCTTGAGAGGTTCAGGCTCCTGGCCCTGGGCTTCATGGGAATGCGGACGCAGCGGCTGCGGTACCGCTCCATAATATTCTCCGGCAGGCCGGAGGTCTCCCGCCCGAACAGCAGGGACACATCCGGGCCGAAATCCGCCTCCGCGTAGCTTTTTGGGGCCTTGGTGGAGAGCAGCCACAGGTCGTCATCCCCATTTTCCCGCAGGTACTGGTCAAAATCCTCGTATACGTGGACGTCCACCAAATGCCAGTAGTCCAGTCCAGCCCGGCCCGGCGCACGGCGGCGTCGGATATGTCGAAGCCCAGGGGCTTTATCAGGTGAAGGCTTGCGCCGGTGGCGGCGCAGGTGCGGGCGATGGCCCCAGTGTTCTGGGGGATCTCCGGCGCGAAAAGGACAATTCGATTCATGGCGTGTTCCTTTGTGTACGGATGGTGCGCCATCCGTGAAATTTAAGTCTATGATACTATTATAAGCAATCGGCGGTTATTTTCAAGGGATTTTTTGTGCAAATTTCCATTTTGTTTGAAATTTATAGATTGCCCCCTATCCCAGGCCGGGGCAGGCCCGCCCTACAAACGACTCCTGCGGGGCCTCACCCTGACAGATTTCCGCCCAGCGGCGAAAAAACCGGCAAAATAGCTTAATTTTATTCACAAATTTTGTGAATAAGTTCTTGTGTATTCGTTTAAAAGGAATTATAATGAGAACAAATTGAAGAAAGAAGGCTACTGACATGACAAAAATGAAAAAGCTGTTGGCTCTTTTGCTGGCGCTGACAATGGTATTTGCCCTGGCCGCCTGCTCCTCCGGCAGCACGGAGGACACCGCTGAGGCGGAGGACAGCTCCGGCAGCACGGAGGACAGCTCCTTCACCACCGCCACCGAGGGCGTGCTGACCATGGCCACCAATGCGGAGTTCCCGCCCTATGAGTATTATGAAAACGACGCCGTTACCGGCATCGACGCGGAAATTGCCGCCGCCATTGCGGAAAAGCTGGGCCTGGAGCTGGTAATCGAGGACATGGCCTTTGATTCCATCGTCGCCGCTGTCACCTCCGGCAAGGCGGATATGGGCATGGCCGGCATGACCATCACCGAGGAGCGGCTGCAGAGCGTGGACTTCTCCGAGCCTTACGCCACCGGCGTGCAGGTGGTCATTGTAGCGGAGGATTCCGCCATCACCAGCGTGGACGACCTGTTTGAGGGCGGCTACACCATCGGCGTGCAGTCCTCCACCACCGGCGACCTCTATGCCACCTGGGATTTGGAGGACACGGGCCTTTGCACTGTGGAGCGCTTCAACCGGGGCGCGGACGCGGTGGCTGCCCTGACCAGCGGCAAGATTGACTGCGTCATCATCGACAACGAGCCGGCCAAGGCCTTTGCAGAGGCCAACGAGGGGCTGGTAATTCTGGACACCGCGTACACCGAGGAGGAATACGCCATCTGCTTCTCCAAGGACAACACCGCGCTGTCTGAGGCCGTGAATGAGGCTCTGGTGGAGCTGATGGAGGACGGCACCGTTCAGTCCATTATTGACAAATACATCAGCGCCGACTAAAATATATCAAACGGCTCTTGTCCAATGAGGGACGGCCCAGCGCCGTCCCTGTTTTATTTTTAAGATAACGGAGGTGTCCGCTTTGGCAGCATGGTGGGACAACTTAGTCAGTAAGTTTATATTGAATTTCGTCACGGATAACCGCTGGAGGTATCTTTGGGTCGGCCTGGGGAACACCCTGAAAATGACCCTGGGCGCCCTGGTATTCGGCATTGTCGTGGGCGCTGTCATTGCCGTGGTACGCACCACCTGGGACAAGAACAAGGAGGAAATGCGTCCCGGCCCCGCCCGTGCGATTCTGAAGTTTTTCAACGGCCTGTTCAAAATCTATGTCACCGTCATTCGCGGCGTTCCCGTGGTGGTGCAGGTGATGATATTCTATTATATCATCTTCGTCTCCTCCAAAAACGGGGTACTCATCGGAACCTTGTCCTTCGGCGTCAATTCCAGCGCCTACGTCTCGGAGGTCATCCGCAGCGGCATCATGTCCATTGACAAGGGCCAGTTTGAGGCGGGCCGCTCCCTGGGCTTCAACTATGTGCAGACCATGTGGAACATCATTCTGCCCCAGGCCATCAAAAACGTCCTCCCCGCCCTGGGAAACGAGTTTATCACCCTCTTAAAAGAGACCTCTGTGGCGGGCTACGTGGGGGTGCAGGATCTGACCAAGGGCGGCGACATCATCCGGGGCCGCACCTATTCCGCGTTCATGCCCCTGATTGCCGTGGCGCTGATATACCTTGTGATGGTGGTTATTTTGGAACGGCTGCTGGGCGTGTTTGAGAAAAAGCTCCGCAACAGCGATCACTAAACCAGGAGGACAGCAGACATGACAAACGAAGTCCTTATTAAGGCCCAGGGCCTGAAAAAATACTACAACGACGGTGCCATCAAGGCCCTGGACGGCATCGACATGGAGATCCACCGGGGCGAGGTGGTGGTGATCATCGGCCCCTCCGGCAGCGGCAAATCCACCTTCCTCCGCAGCCTGAATCTGCTGGAGGTTCCCACCGAGGGCCAGATTCTGTTCGAGGGTACGGACATCACCGACCCCAAGGTGGACATCAACAAGCACCGGCAGAAGATGGGGATGGTGTTCCAGCACTTCAACCTCTTCCCCAACATGACTATTATGAAAAACCTGACCCTGGGCCCCACCAAGCTGATGAAGCGCTCCAAGGCGGAGGCGGAGGCCAAGGCCACGGAGCTTCTGGAGCGGGTGGGCCTGGCTGACCGGGCCGGGGCCTATCCCAGCCAGCTCTCCGGCGGGCAGAAGCAGCGGGTAGCCATTGTCCGCGCCCTGTGCATGGGGCCGGAGGTCATGCTCTTTGACGAGCCTACCAGCGCCCTTGACCCGGAGATGGTGGGCGAGGTGCTGGACGTCATGCGAAACCTTGCCAGGGAGGGCATGACTATGGCCGTCGTGACCCACGAAATGGGCTTCGCCAAGGAGGTAGGAGACCGCATTGTCTTCATGGAGGATGGCCGCATTCTGGAAGAGGCCGCTCCCCAGGATTTCTTCACCGCCCCCAAAAGCGACCGCGCCCAGGCTTTTTTGGCAAAGGTGCTTATCTAACCGAATACGGGAGACAAAAACACCGCTGACGCGCATTGTCAGCGGTGTTTTGCGTATCTCTATAAGTTTTAAACCATAAACGTTCCCACAACGCTGGCCTGGCTCAGGCGCAGGAAGCGGAACAGCTCGTCCACCTCGGCGCTCTTAGACCTGCGGACGCCCTCCACCAGGAGGATGTCGCAGCCGCCGACCTGGAGCATGGCGTCCGGGTCGCGCATGGGATTTTCCGCCGCGAAGGCGGAAGGCCCGTCCGCCGGGAAGCACTTGTTCAGCGCCTGGCAAACCGTCTCAAGCTGCTGCTTTTCCAGCGTGCCTGTAACCATTAGCCGCCGTCCCTCCTTGCCCAGAACCTGGAGCTTTGCGGCAGCCAAGGCGTATTCCTTTTCCGGCTCCGGCTTCTCTATGCCGGAGAGTCTGTCCAGCAGCCGGTCTATCTTATTGCGCTTTTTCTCCTGCTCCTCGGTATAGGGATAATAGACCGAGCCAAGCATCGGCAGGGCGTAGCGGTCTGTCAGCGCCTCCGGCCCCCGCAGGGTGCCGCCGAAGAACCAGCGGCAAAAAGCCACCACGCATACCAGCAAGAAGCCCAGCACCGCCCCAACGACGGCATACACCACCACCTTTTTCAGGCTGACATCAGTGGAGGTGGTCTCCGTCATGCTGGCCCGGAGGGATTCGTTGGTGGACTGAAGGGAGGATATTTCATTGTTCAGGGAGTTAATGGACTGGTTGGCGCTGCTGATTTGGCTCTGGGTAGAGGCAATGGAATCGTTCAGCTCCAGAATGGTGACAATCATTTCCGCGTCCGCGCTCTCCGCCGTCATTGCCAGCGCCAGGGTGGCCTGGTAATCCGCCAGCGTCTGCTGCAGGCCCTCCAGCTCCGACTGCTTCGCCGTCAGGGACGCCTGGTCGTTGGAGATGGTGGTCTCATTGCTGGCAATGGTACTCTCTGCCGTGGCAATTTCTTCCTCGGTCATAACCAGCTCTTCCCCGGCGGTCAGGCCGGACACGAGCTGATAGCCTCCCAGCAAAATAGCCCCCACCAGGACGGCAATCACCAGAGGCCGCCACCCCCGCAGGATATATAGGCAAAGCTCCTTAATACTCAGGGTCTCTTCATACTGCTCTTCGTAGTCTTCCATGGCTGACCTCACTTTTTATTAAGAATATGGCATTATAATGTTTTGTTATTATAAACCATTTCCCCCCTCTTTTGCAACCCTGTTAAACGTTTCCTATGCCCTCCTGGCGCAGAACCTTGCCCACGGTGACAAGAAGGCACCGGCAGTCGAACAGGAAGCTGACCCTGGCCGCGTATTCCCCGTCGTAGCGGGCCTTTTCCGCCGGGCCAAGGGTGCTGCGGCCATGGATCTGCGCCCAGCCGGTCAGGCCGGGCCGAAGGTCGTTGGCCCCGTATCGCCCCCGCTCCCGAATCACGTTCTCCTCCGCCAAAACCAGGGGGCGCGGCCCTACCAGGGACATTTTCCCCGTCCAAACGTGGAAAAGCTGGGGCAGCTCGTCCAGAGAGGTGCGGCGCAGGAAACAGCCTATCCTGGTGACTTGGGGGGCCGCCCCCTCCTCCGCCCGCATGGTGCGGAATTTTACCATGGTGAAGGGCTGCCTGTACCGGCCAAACCGCTCCTGCCGGAACAGCACCGCCTGCCCCGGCTCGTCCAGCCAAACCGCCAGGGCGATGACCAGAAGCAGCGGCGACAGCGCCGCAATAAACAGGGAGGACAGCAATATGTCCAACAGCCGCTTTATATATTTTTCATAGAAGGAGGCTTTGCGCCCCTGTGCAGCATTTATCATGACTTTATGAATATTTGGGCAGTATCAAAGGTACTGCCCAAATATAAAAGGCGTTCAGATTATGCAGGGCGAGGGATTTTTTCGTCAGGTCGTGATGATTCGACGAAGGCGTACATAGGGTACGTCGAGGAGAATCAGCGCGGCATGGCGGAAAAAGACCCGCCGCAGTTGGTGATACGAACCGCATTACGCTCTGGGATGGGCTTTATTGTATACGTCTTTTAGCTGTTTTTGCACAAGCTGGGAATAAATCTGGGTGGAGCTGATGTCCGCATGGCCCAGCATTTCCTGGATGGAGCGAAGGTCAGCGCCGTTTTCCAGCAGATGGGTGGCAAAGCTGTGCCGCAGGGTGTGGGGGGTGATATCCTTATCGATCCCCGCCTTCTGCTGGTAGGATTTCACAATTTTCCAAAACCCCTGACGGCTCATCCGCTCCCCGTTGACGTTCACGAACAGAGATCGCTCCGTGGGCGTGGCAATCATGTCCGGGCGGATAAACTCGATATAGTCCCGCAGCGCCCGAACCGCCGCCGGATACAGGGGAATGACCCGCTCCTTCTTCCGCCCGCGGCAACGAATGACGCTGGCGGACAGATTCACATCCTCCACGTCCAGGCTGACAAGCTCGCTGACCCGGATGCCCGTGGCGTACAGCAGCTCCAGCATGGCCTTGTCCCGGTAGCCCTTGCGGTCTGTGCGCTGGGGCTGCTCCAGCAGCAGCTCCACCTCCTGGGCCGTTAGAATTTCCGGCAGCTTATGCTCCGCCTTGTCCGCCACCAGGCGGCCTGTGGGACATTCCTCCACATAGCCGCTGAGCTTCATCCATGTATAAAAATTTTTCAGCGAAGCGATGCACCGGGACACCGTGGCCACAGAGCGGCCCTCGCCCCGCAGAACCTCAATATATCCGCACAGCGCGTCCTCGTTTGCGGTGACATAATCACAGCCGCCCTCGGCATCCAAATACTCCCCAAATTGGCGCACGTCCCGAAGATAAGAGCTGAGGGTATTCTTCGACGCCTTTTTCGCGTCCGTCAAATACGCCTCATACCCCCGCAGACATTCTGAATTTGTCACAGCCCACACGCTCCTCTGCTTCTCACTTGACATAATTGTCATGTCCACAATATATAACAAATTCAGAATGTAATCAAGCGTCTTTCGGAAAAAAAGTCAATTTTGGCTATTTCGCCGACGCTAATGTCGGCTATTTCCCCAAAATGGTTACAAATTGTAATTTTTATTTTTCTGTATTTTCAATGGTTTCCTAGCTATTGTATCAAAAGTTACAGCTGGTTACGATATTTTGTACTTTTGTAACCCGCCGCTCAAAATTGGAACATTAAATACTTATAGTTATCAAATTCTGTCAACGCCGTTTTTTTCGATGTGCATTTTGACGAATGGCCAGCATTGCGCCTCCCAAAGCGCCCGCTCCGGCCCCCGCGGCCAGCCGCCCCAGCCACAGACCGAAGGCGGCGCCGCTGCCGCCCATGGCGCACAGCAGCGCGGCCAGGGCGACATAACCCAGGGCAATGGCCCCGCCGGTAGCCAACGCCTGACGGCCCCGGCTGCGGGCCACAACCGCCGTGGCGGCGCATATGGAAAGCCCCGCGGACGCCACGGCGCACAGCCAGCCCCACTCCTGGCCCATAGCCTCCCGGTGGATGAGGGCGGCAAAGACCAGCAGAAGCGCCGCCGTAAGCGCCAGCGCCCCGGCCTCGCCCAGGGCGATTGCCACAGGAAAACTGGTTTTTTTCAGCTTGGACATATAAAAAGACCCCCTTGGAAATAAGCTGGTAAAGCCTATGCCCAAGGGGGTCGGATTATTTGCCGAATGTTGGGTGAAAGGAAATCACTGGGGCTGCTCGGTCTGCTTGGTGTTGCTGCTGATGGCCCACTTCGTCACCTGCATACGAACCCGATCCTCGCCGGTCTCGAACACCACATACTTGTCGTTGACGCTGACGATCTTGCCCACAATGCCGCCGATGGTGGTGATTTCATCCCCGACGGAGAGGCTGTCCCGCATCTCCTGCGCCTGCTTTTTCTTCTTGTTTTCCGGGCGGATCATAAAGAAGTAGAACACCGCGATCAGAACCACGAGCATGATAATCATGCTGGCGCCGCCGGAGGTGGTGCCATCGGTGGTGGTTGTGGTTTCGGTGGTGGTGCAGCCGGCCAGCGTAAATACAGCCAGCGCGGCCAGGAGAATAAGAGCGACAGCCCTGGAAAGGCGGTTGAGTTTCATTCGTTGTACCTCCAAAAATATTGTCTCTATTATAAAATTAATTATATCCTCGTGTCAAGAAGATTCACATATTTTGCCCGATAAGCGGCAAAATTTCCCTCCTCCAGGGCCGTCCGAATCTCGGCAAGGAGGTTATTATAGAAGTAAAGGTTGTGCATCACGGCCAGCCGCAGGCCCAGCATCTCCTCCGCCTTGAACAGGTGGCGGAGGTAGGCCCGGCTGTACCGGCGGCACACGGGGCAGTTACATTCCGGGTCGATGGGACGCTCGTCCAGGGCGTATTTTTCGTTTTTCAGGTTGATGATACCGGCCTTGGTGAACAGGTGGGCGTGCCGTCCGTTTCTGGCGGGCATGACGCAGTCGAAGATGTCTACCCCCCGCCAGACACCCTCGATGATGTTCCCCGGCGTTCCCACACCCATCAGGTAGCGGGGCTTGTCCTTCGGCATATACTCCTCCACCGCCTCGATGGTGTCATACATCTCCTGGGCGGTCTCCCCCACGGCCAGGCCGCCGATGGCGTACCCCGGCAAATCCAGCGCCGCGATGGCCTTCATGTGGTCGCACCGCAGGTCGTGGTATATGCCCCCCTGGTTGATACCAAACAGCATTTGTCCGGGATTGACCGCGTCCGGCTCCTGGTCATACTGGGCCAGCGCCGCCTTGCAGCGTACCAGCCACCGATAGGCTCTGGCGCAGGAGGACTGGAAATATTCCCGGGGGGAGGGTATCTTCACACACTCATCGAAGGCCATGACGATGTCGCTGCCCAGGTTGGCCTGGATTCGCATACTCTCCTCCGGGCCGATGAACAGCTTTCGTCCGTCCACATGGGACTGAAAGGCCACCCCCTGCTCCGTGATTTTCCGCAGCCCCGCCAGGGAGAACACCTGAAAGCCGCCGCTGTCCGTCAAAATGGGTCTGTCCCAGGTCATAAATTTATGCAGGCCGCCCAGGGATTTTATCAGCTCGTCCCCTGGCCGGACGTGGAGGTGATAGGTGTTGGAAAGCTCTATCTGGCAGCCCACCGTCTCCAAATCCGCCGCCGACAGCCCGCCCTTGATGGCCGCCGCTGTCCCCACGTTCATAAACGCCGGGGTCTGCACCGTCCCGTGAGGCGTGGCAAGCTCCCCCCGCCGGGCGTGACCCTCCTGCTGTTTGAGTAATTTGAACATAGTCCCCTCGCTATACAAAGCGGAGCCGCAAAAGCTCCCGATTTTTTACAGTGTTCTTATCATAGCACAAAATCGCCCATCTGAAAAGACGGGAAAAAAGCTAAACAGCTACTTGACAATGTACAGTACCTGTGTTACCATGACACTATACGCTACTATGCTTTGCATAATAGAACAAAAAAGGAGGTGGGCCAACTGGCGGACGCTCAGCTGATGAAGGGAATATTGGAGGGCTGCGTTCTGGCCCTTATCTCCCAGGGCGAGGCCTATGGCTATCAGCTTTTGTCCGACCTGGCGGCCCATGGCTTCACCGACCTGCTGGAGGGAACGCTTTACCCAATTCTGACCCGCCTGGAGCGCGGCGGTTATATCCAGTGCAGAAAGGGCCGCTCCCCTCTTGGCCCCGGGCGCAAGTACTATTCCATTACGGACAGCGGCGCTGCGTATCTCGCGGCCTTTCGCCAGAGCTACGAGCATGTCACCGCCTGTGCGGATTCGATTTTGAAAAAGGGGAATGAGGAATGAATTACCAGGAAATCAAGTCCATGCTCCAGGGCGAATACCAGGAAACGTTCAAAAAAGCGGAGCTGTATGGTCTGGTGGGAAACATCGACACAGCCTCCTTTACGGAAGGGTTGGAGGATTTGGGCGAGCTTCTCCTGACCGCTCAGGCGGAGCAAAGGCCAGTGACCCAAATCGTAGGCGAGGACATCAACAGCTTCTGCCAGGAGTATTTCAGCGGCGTGACCAATCGCGACCGGACGCAGGGTTATTTTCGGAGCGAATACTATTTCTTCTGCTGCGTTTTTGTCATCGAGCTTATCGCCCTGTTTGTCAGCCTGAACGCTGGCGACAGCCTCCTTCAGGCGCGGACAGATATTGCGGGCTATCTGGTGGGCACGGCGGCGGGGCTTCTTCTGGATATTCTCGGACTGACCATACTCAAGCCCCTGTTTTTCCGCTGGAAGGGTATGTCCACCTGGATTGTCTATCTTACCGTGCTGCTGAGCATCGGGAGCATTGTCCTGTTTTGGTTCGCTTTCCCAAATGTCAGCCTGGAAATTCCGTCTCTGGCGGTGCTGCTGGTCTCCGGCGGGTATGTGCTATGCTATTTTCTGACTGTCCGCGTCAGACACTGGCGCAAAACCGACCATCTTCGCAATCTGGAAAAAATTTCCAAATGGAAGGATGCCCGCGCCCAGCGGGAGGAGCATCTGGCCCGTGAGCTGGTGCGCCTATATGAGCAGCGGAACGAATATCGAGCCAAAAAAGGGAAGCCTGAAATCTCCCGACAGGAATATATGGAAAAGCTGAAAAAGGAGCCGCGGCAGCTTCGCATATCTATGATTGCCCTGTCTTTGTTCCTGCTGGCCATGATGATCAGCCAGTTTTTCACCTCCGAGGTCTTGGACGCCGCCATTTTCGCCCTAATTCTCTGTGCTATAGAGCTGCCTATCCTGCGTTTTTTGTTTCATCTCCCCGCGCAGGCCCGGCAAAACCTGCTGGACAAATGCGCCCAGGCGGATATAGATTTATTCCAATATGTAAAGCGGCTTAATGAGGAGCCGGAAGAGCCGCGATAAACAAAGGAGAACGCTATGGAATACGCAATTCAAAATGAATACCTGACCGTCACCGCCAGCGACGCGGGGGCGGAGCTGCGGTCCGTCAGGGGCGCAAACGGCACGGAATATCTCTGGCAGGGAGACCCGGCCTTTTGGAGCGGACGGGCGCCGAATCTGTTCCCTTATATCGCCCGCCTGACGGAGGACAGCTTCACCCTGGACGGCAGACTATACCACATGAAACGGCACGGCCTGGTCAAATATCATACCCTGAGTATGGAGCCGCCCGCCGCGGCGGACAGCATGGTCTTTCGCCTGGAGAGCAGCGAACAGACCAGGGCGCAGTACCCCTTCGATTTCATCTACCGCATTGCCTACACTCTCCGTGGCCGGACGCTGACCGTCACCGCCACGGTGGAAAATACCGGCGCTGACCGTATGTATTTTGGCCTGGGAGGACACCCTGGCTTTCGCGTTCCGCTGGAGGCAGGTCTGGGGTTTGAGGACTATTATCTGGAATTTGACCGTCCCTCCCAGCCCTACCGGGTCGGCTTCGACGACACCTGCTTTCTGACCGGGCAGGAGCAGCCCTATCCCTTGGAGGAGGGCAGAAGAATATGGCTCCGCCACGACCTGTTTGACCATGATGCGGTGATACTAAAGCACGCCCCGAAAGCCGTGACCCTCGCAAGTCCCAGGGGACGCCGCAGCGTGACGGTGCGTTATCCGGGCTTTATGTACATCGGCTTCTGGCACGCGCCAAAAACCGCCGTCCCCTATGTCTGCATAGAGCCGTGGACATCCCTCCCCTCCCGCAGCGGAATCATCGAGGATCTCTCCTGCCAGTCAGACCTGATAGGTCTTGACAGCGGCAAGGTTTACACAAACGCCTGGACGGCGGAGATTCATTAGAGAATCCGCCCCGTTGATCACCCTTTTCGTCCACTTGATTTTTGGGCGGACATTGTATATAATATGTTTATGACCCTGTGCTTTCACAGCCCGAAGGAGGTGTTTCCATGAGTACAATAGAATCCACCGTGTCCATGATGGAGCTGATGCCGGAGGATACGCAGGTGAAGGTGCTGGAGTTCGCCCAGTCCCTCCTGGCCGCCACCCAGCCCGACCCATTTGTTCCGCTGACAGCGGAGCAAATTTTGGCCGACTTAGCAAAATCCCGCGAGCAGGCCAAGCGGGGTGAGTGCCGCCCCGCAGAGGATGTTTTTAGAGAGATAGGAATAAGTCATGGTTTCATTTGAAGTTGTTTTTACTCCCCAGGCGCAAACACAGCTACAAAATTGTATTAACTATATTGCCCACACCCTTTTGAATGACATCGCCGCAAAAAGCGTGTACCAGGACGCGATGAAGACTGTGGCAAAGCTATCCTCGGTAGCCGGAAGT
Source organism: Oscillospiraceae bacterium (assembly GCA_021200935.1). Taxonomy (GTDB): domain Bacteria; phylum Bacillota; class Clostridia; order Oscillospirales; family Oscillospiraceae; genus CAJOIG01. Next base: position 8,578 of record JAJQFY010000046.1, on the reverse strand, counting down.
CTCCCCTATTGCCGTCACGCCAAGCTGCAAGCGCTTGGCTACCGCATTATCAGCTTCAAACGGCACCAGTACGTCATGCTATACCGCATAAATGGAAAAACAGTCATTATAGACGGTGTCTATCACCAAAAACAAGATTACGAACAGCTCTTTGCCGGTGAATAAGCGCTGTTAAAACCCCAATATGTCCCTGCTCCCCGCCGCGGCTGTATGCCCGGCGGGGCTTGCTATGAGCGGAACGGCTGTTATTCGGTGGAATTTTATTGTTTTTGGGCCTTTTCCTTTTCCCTCGGTTGTGATACAATGAACACATTATGAATAATAACGATTATAATTCCAATGATTACCGCTCCAGCGGCAGCAATTACGACGCCCGCTCCCCAGGACCCGGCCCAAATACGCCGCCCCCCAACCGCCAGAATGATGATGTCATAGATATTCTGGCCTGGGTCATCGACGTGGGGCTTATTTTCGCCTGCTTTCCTATTGGTCTGATATTGACCATCTGCAAGGCTGTGGGGACGGACATTACCGGGGGCATCCTGCGGGGCATTACAGGCCGGGGAAAATCCACCGGCCAAAACCAACGCGCCCAGAATGCCCACTATACCCAGGCTGGCCAGCATCAGCAGAGCAGTCAGGCGGCACAGCCCCAGGCCGGGACAGATGGAATCCACCACGCGGATGCGGGGGGCAGGCCCAAGCGCGTGTTCGGGTGGATACTGGCCGTGTTGGGCGCCATATGTCTGCTGGACGCCTATACCGCGCGGAGTGTTTTAAGCTCCATCGCCATCATGCTGGGCGGCGGGGCGCTGCTGTTTTCCGCCCACGCGGGCCGGAAGAAGGAGGCCCAGTTCCGCCGGGTCCAGGCCGTTACAGGCCAGCGGGGCATCGTCCGCATTGCCGACGTTATCAGCGCCCTTGGTCTAAAGGACACGGAGGGCGAAAAGCCCCTGTCGGAGATGATAGACCGGGGCTTTTTCGGCCCTCGGGCCTATATCGACCACCAGCGGGGCCTGCTGGTCATCCGGCCTGAGGAAATGCGGGACGTATACCGCCAGGAGGACGAGGCCAAATCCGCCAAAGAGGAGAAGGCCCGGCAGGCAAGTCAAACAGAATATGAGCAGTATGTAGAGCGGCTGCGCCACGCGGACGTGGAGATTGAGGACGAGGTGATGAGCGAGAAGATCCGCCGTATGCAGGCGCTGACCGAGTCCATCTTCGCGGAGGTGGAAACCCACCCGGAGAAGAAGCCGCAGATTGAACGTTTTATGAACTATTACCTCCCCACCACCCTGAAGCTGCTGGACTCCTACGCCCGCATAGAGGCCCAGGGCGTGACCGGGGAGAACATGGCAAAGGCCAAATCAGACATTGAGGGCATTGCGGACACCCTGGTGGCCGGATATGAAAAGCAGCTCGACAAGCTGTATCGGGCAGAGGCCATGGATATCGCGGGCGACGTGAGCGTCATAGAAAATATGCTGCGCCGGGACGGCCTTTCCGGCGACGGTGATTTTGGGCAGACAATGGGAGGACATTAACCATGATGGAAGGATATTATGAAAAGCTGCTCCGCTGCCGGGATAAGGCGGCAGACCTGTCCGGGGGCTTCCAGCCCCGGCTGGCGCTGATTCTTGGCTCCGGCCTGGGTCCGCTGGCGGAGACCATGGACGTGCGGGCGGCGGTGGATTATAAAGATCTGCCGGGCTTTCCCGTGTCCACGGTGCCGGGCCACCAGGGACGGTACCTGTTCGGCTATATCGGCGGTGTGCCGGTGGTGTGTATGCAGGGACGGGTTCACTATTACGAGGGCTTCGACATCCACGACGTCGTCCTCCCTACCCGGGTCATGGGCCTTTTGGGGGCCAAGACCCTGTTTCTCACCAACGCCGCGGGCGGCCTTGACCCGGAGATGGAGACGCCATCCCTCATGGTCATCACCGACCACATTATGATAAACTATCCGAACCCCCTGATCGGGCCGAACCTGGATCAGCTTGGCCCCCGGTTCCCGGACATGAGCGCCGTATACGACCCCGCCCTCCGGCAGACCCTGCACGACACGGCGGACAGCCTGGGCATCCCTCTGACGGACGGGGTGTATGTCCAGCTCACCGGCCCCAGCTTTGAGACCCCCACAGAGGTGCGTCTGCTGGGGCGGATGGGCGGCAACGCCGTGGGAATGTCCACCGCCTGCGAGGCTGTGGCGGCGCGGCATATGGGCCTGCGGGTGTGCGGCGTGTCCTGCATCACCAACAAGGGCGCGGGCATTGCCCAGCACGCCCTGACCCACGAGGAGGTGGTGGAGGCCGGAAATCTCATGGGCGAGCGGTTCTCCGCCCTGGTACGGGCCGCCATCCCGGCCATGGATAAAATACCCCTATGAGAGAGCCGGTGCAAAATGTCGCCCTGTCCGGCGGCGCGGTGCGTATCATCGACCAGACAAGGCTCCCGGGGGAGCTTGTATACCTTGACCTGCGGACGCGGGAGGAGCTGTACGAGGCCATCCACTCCCTGCGGGTGCGGGGCGCTCCGGCCATTGGCATATTCGCGGCCTACGCCGTGTATGTGCTGGCGGCGGAATATGACCCGGCGGACTTTTTCCCGGCACTGGACAGAGACTGCGATTATCTCATTTCCAGCCGCCCCACGGCGGTCAATCTGGCCCGCCAGGTGGAGCGTATGCGCGCCCTGGCCCACGCCATGAAGGGCCAGCCGCAGGAGACCATTCTGTCCGCCCTGCGGGCAGAGGCCACTGCCATCCACCAGGAGGACATCGCCATGTGCCGGGCCATCGCGGAGGCGGGGCTGGGCCTGCTCCATCCGGGTGACACGGTGCTGACCCACTGCAACGCCGGGCCGCTGGCCACCTCGGAATACGGCACGGGCCTGGGGCCGCTGATGCTGGCGGCGGAGCGGGGTCTGGACATAAAAGCCTATGTGGACGAGACCCGACCCCTGCTGCAAGGGGCGCGGCTGACCGCCTGGGAGCTTCAAAACGCGGGGATTGACTGCACCCTCATCTGCGACAACATGGCCGCCCTGGCCATGCAGCAAGGGAAGATACAGGCCGTGCTGGCCGGGTGCGACCGCATGGCCGCCAACGGGGACGCCGCCAACAAAATCGGCACCATGGGCGCGGCCATTCTGGCGAAGCATTTCGGCGTCCCGGTGTATATCCTTCTCCCCTCCTCCACCATCGACCTGTCCTGCGCCACCGGCGCGGACATTCCCATCGAGTGCCGGGACGGGGAGGAGATACGGGCCAAGTGGTACGCCCAGCCCATGGCCCCGGCAGGGGTGAAATGCTGGAACCCCGCCTTCGATGTGACAGACCACACCCTCATCACCGCCATCGTGACGGAAAAGGGCGTGCTTTACCCGCCCTATGAGGGGCAGCTTGCCGCCCTGTTCGGCAATAAGGAGGAGACCGAATGATTCGCTTTTATAATGGCCGTGTGCTGGAGGGCAGCACAATAACGGAAAACGAGGTCTGGGTGGAGGGAGACCACATCTCCTATGTCGGCCCCGCCAAAGGGGACGTCCCCGCCTTCGACCGGCAGATCGACCTGAAGGGCGACCTGCTGATGCCCAGCTTCAAAAACGCCCACACCCACTCCGGCATGACCTTTCTCCGCTCTCTGGCGGACGATTTGCCCCTGCAGGAATGGCTGACCCAGCAGATATTCCCCCAGGAGGCCAAGCTGAACGCGGATCGCCTGGGCGCGTTTACAAAGGTAGCCATGCTGGAATACCTGGCAAACGGCATCAGCGCCTGCTTCGATATGTATTACTACACAGAGGAATTTACCCGCATTGCCGCCGACTGGGGCTTCCGGGTGGTGCTGTGTGAGTCCCTGTCCGCCGGGGACAACTGGGAGCGGGTCTACACAAACTACGAAAAATACAACCACATGAGTCCGCTGATAAGCTATCAGCTCGGCTTCCACGCGGAATACACCGGCAGTCTGGATATGTTCAAATATATTGCCCAGGCCGCCCACGACCTGAAGGCCCCCGTATGGTGTCACAACTCCGAGACTGCCTCCGAGGTGCAGGGCTGCGTCCAGCGGTATGGCGTCACCCCCACCCAGCTTTTTGAGAACTGCGGCCTGTACGACTACGGCGGCGGCGGCTTCCACTGCGTATGGATGACGGACGATGACCTGGATATTTTCGCCCGCCGGGGACTGTACGCCGTGCTGAACCCCTGCTCCAACGGGAAGCTGGCAAGCGGCGTGGCCCCCCTCCGCCGGATGGTGGACAAGGGCGTGAAGCTGGCTATCGGCACCGACGGCCCCGCCTCCAACAATGCCCTGGATTTCTTCCGGGAGATGTACCTTGTGAACATTCTGGCAAAACTGGAGGAGAAGGACGCCGCCGCAGGCGACCCGGCCCTGATATTGGAGGCCGCCACCTCCGGCGGTGCGCGGGCCATGGGCCTGTATAGCTGCGACAGCATAGCCGCTGGCCGCCAGGCGGACATGATCGTCATCGACCTGCACCGGCCCAATATGCAGCCGGTGAACAACATTCTCAAAAACCTTATCTATTCCGGCAACCCCTCCAACGTCCGCCTGACCATGGTGGCGGGCAAGGTGCTGTATCAGGACGGCCAGTTCTTCGTCGGCGAGGAGCCGGAGAAAATCTACGCCGAGGCCCAGCGCCTGACAAAGGAGCTTCTGGCGGAATAAATCAGCCTTCATTTCCCAGAGCAATCGGCCCGCTTCCCACGACTGATTGCTCTGTTCGTCTTTCATACCAATAAGGAGAGGGGACCGTCCCGTGACAGCATACCTAGGCGCGGTTTGGAATATCTTGCGGACAAATATTTTTTGGTTTTCCGGCGCGTTTTACCAGAGCTTTCTGATTCCGCTGGCGCTGGCGGCGCTGGTGCTGGGCTACAATGGAAAGGGCCGCCGGAAGCTCTCCCGGCTGGCGGCAAAAATGGTCGGCATATGCCTTTTGGGGGCAGTGGCCTATTGCCTTATGCTGCCCCTTGTTTTCGGTTTTACCGCCGTGGGCGTGGCTACCCATCTGCTTCTGACCGGGCTTATTATCCTGTACGCCGCCGTTTTGGGGCCGCAGCCCGCCCATATACGGGTCGTGATGGCCTCCGCCGTGATAGCGGAAATCAACTGGGCCCAGTCCATCAGCTCTCTTATATTCATGCCGCTGATGCCTCTCACCTGGGTGAACATTTGTCAGCTTCTTCTCCTGGCGGCGGCGCTGGCGGTTATCGCCCGGTTTCGTCCAGACGGGTCGGCGCGAATGCCTGCGGCCTATTGGCTTTCCATGCTCATCATTGCCGTCATCTCCGTGGCCTGTCTGTTCACTGTGCGAATATTAGGAGGCCACAGCAACTTCTCTCTGGGGCAGGACATCGTTCTGACTATTATCCTCCCTGCCTTTTTCGTGGTAAACCTGATGATTTACTACCTCTATCATGTGTTGGTTAAGGAACACCGCATTGCCTCGGAAATGGCCGCCATGCAGGCCAGGCTTGAACAGGACCAGGAATTTTACCAGCGCACAGAGGCCCTCTATCGGGAATATCAAAGCCTGCGGCACGAGCTGAAAAATCATTTCTCCGTTATGGAGACCTTTCTGCGGGAGGAGCAATACGGCCAGCTTCAGCAGTATTTTACCGATTTTGCTGGGCGGAGTCTGCCGCTGCTGGAGGAGTTTCACTGTCCGAACGGCATCATCACCTCGGTCATCACCCACCAGGCTGCCGCCGCCAAGGCTGTCGGCGTAGGGCTGGATGTAATCGCCGCCGTGCCGGAGCAAATCGGCATCGAGGACGAGGATCTATGCTCCCTGCTGTCCAATATGCTGGATAACAGCGTGGAGGGCTGCGTCCGGGCCGGAGGCGGTCAGGTGCGGGCCACCCTGCGCACGGAAAAGGGCTGTCTTTTTATCTCCGTGAAAAACCCCGTGGCCGGGGACGTGACAGAGGAGGATCTGTCCACCACCAAAAAGAACCCCTCCGCTCACGGATTTGGCATCCCCATCATCCGCCGCATTGCGGAAAAATACGACGGGTTTGTCACCTTCCGGGTGGACGGGGGCTACTTTACCACAGACGCCATGCTGTATATGGAGGAAGAACCATGAGCCGCTTAACAATCGCCCTGTGTGACGATGACCCGGCCTTTCGCGCCGTCATGGAGGCGGAGACGGTGAAAATATGCCGTGACCGCCAGATGGAGGCAGAGGTTCTTCCCACCGGCTCCGCCGGGGAGCTTCTGACCGCCCTGGGGCATATCAGCGTCCAGCTCATCTTCCTGGACATAGATATGCCGGACATGGACGGCGTTTTGTTAGGGAAGCTCCTGCGGCAGCAGGGCTGCACAGCGGACATTATTTATGTTTCCAACATGGAGGAGCGGGTCTATGAGGTCTTTCAGGCCCATCCCTGGAGCTTCATCCGCAAGGCCCGCTTCGCCCAGGAGCTGCCCGGCGTGATGGACGCCTACATTCAAAGCCTGCGCCAGCGGGCAGGGCGGGTCGTGCTGCAAAACACAGAAGGCGTTCACCGTTCCTTTGGCCCGGAGGACATTTTGTACATTGAGGCCGCGGGCAAGACCCAAAAGCTGTTTCTCTTGGCGGAGCCGGAGCCGTTTCTCGTTCGCATCTCCCTGCACGAGCTGGAGCAGCAGCTTGTTCCCATGGGGTTTATCCGTATCCATAAGGGCTTTGCGGTCAATTATCGCTATATCCAAAAGATAACCTCCCGCAGCGTTCTGCTGGACACGGGACAAACTCTCCCCATAGGCCGGGACCGCCTGACCTCTGCACGGGAGACCTATCTGGCCCTGATGAAATGGCGCGGCCTGGAACAGGAGGAATAAACCCTTTGCCAGGGATTGACAAATCCCCCGCAAAAGGGATAAAATAGTGACCACTGCAAAGGAGAGAGAAAAGTATGCTGTATCAGGAAATCAAAGCCCTTTATGAAAAGCTCCGGCTCAAGCACTACCATGAGCTGTTCAGCCGCGTCAAGGAGCGGGACGGCTCGCTGAGCGCCACAGAGGCCTACGCCGCCGATGTCATCTATCTGCTGAAAAGCCCCACCGTCAGCACCTTTGCGGAGACGCTGGGCATTTCCCAACCCAACGCGACCTACAAAATCAACAACCTGGTTTCCAGGGGCTACGCCATGCGAACCACCTCCGATTCCGACCGCCGGGAATGCCGTGTTACCGTTGGGGATCGGTTCTATTCCTATTACAACACGGACTACCCCTTTATCGCCAACGGCGTAGAAAAGCTAAAGGAGTCCTACACCCCGGAGGAGCTGGAGCTGTTTGACCGAATGCTCAACGACCTGAACAAGGTTCTGTAAAAAAATTCCTCTTTTTTGAAAAAAAATCATTGACAAGAGCAATCAAAAGTGGTAAAATAATTTTGTTGTGAGGGAGAAATACCAAACACAAGCCACTTGGGGGTATAGCTCAGCTGGGAGAGCGCTTGAATGGCATTCAAGAGGTCAGCGGTTCGATCCCGCTTATCTCCACCAATCGAAAAAGACTGTAATCTCAATGGATTGCGGTCTTTTTTTGTTGCCTGAAAAGTGCCTGGCAGCGAATCGTGTCGAGGCGGTCAGAGCCTGGAGCGGGCCGGTGGGGAACCCGATCAGTGACAGTGACACAGTGCGGCTTGCCGGAATGGAAGCCGCCTCAAAACAAAAAATTCGCCGCCGCAGTCTGCCCGATATTCGCAGACTGCGGCGGCGAATTATGCGATTTTCTTCTGAGTTTGTACAAGGGACAGCGGTAGATGCGGAGCCGACGAGGTTTATTTGCCTTTCGGTTTCATGCCCCAGAAAACCATATTCTCAACAATAACAATGGCGGCAACAGCCCCCAGCGCAGCCCAGAAGCCGGGGTTCAGCCCGCAAATTTCCTGTGTTCCGAACAGTGTATTCCAAAGATTCATCCAATTCATGGCGCACCTCCTTATAGCAATTCACCGTAGTGACGAACATACGCTTTTTTCAAACTGGTTGCCAGCAGCATATAGAGCAGGATGCAGGGAATCAGATAAAGGAAATAGCTCGCTGGCAGCGCGACAAAGCCTAACATCGTACCAAACGGGGTAAACGGAATAATGGTTAATACTGCAATTCCCGTCATCGTCATCAATGTCAGAGGAGCGGAAGCACGGCTCTGGATAAAAGGCAGCTTGGGTGTACGAATCATATGAATGACCAGCGTCTGGCTCCACATGGACTCCACAAACCATCCTGCCTGGAACGTTGCCATATATCGAAACTGCATATCCGCAAGCTCTGCGCCGCTGAAATGGGCGGCAAGGTCGTTATACAGAACGCCGCCGGATACAAACAGGGGACAAAACACGAAGTACATGAAAATATAGGTCGTGAAGTCGAAGATAGAGCTGGTCGGCCCGATCCAGATCATAAAGCTCCCCACGCTGGATGCGTCCCACTTCCTCGGAACAGCGATAAATTCTTCATCCACATTGTCCCAGGGGATGGCCGTGCAGCTCAGGCCATAAATCAGGTTCAGGAAAATCAGGTGTACGCTCATCATGGGCAGGAATGGCAGCA
>JAJQFY010000171.1 GCA_021200935.1 Oscillospiraceae bacterium | reverse complement strand
GCGGCGTAATCCTGGTAAAGGGCGCGAAGCGCAGGCACGGCGGTTTGGGCGGCGGCCTGGGCGTAGTCCTGGGCCAGCCGCTCCTGCCGCAGCATGGCCGTCCGCAGGGCGGTCATCCTGCCGGAGACTGGCGGACAGGCGGCCTTCGGGGCGCAGGAAAGGCCGGTGCAGATGAAATATTCCCCCCGCAGCCGTCCCGCCCGGCTCCTGGCCTCCCTGGCCTGGGCCAGCAGCACGGCCCGTCCGCCGCCCTGGAATTGTCTCGCGAAGGCGGCGTTCCAGGCGGCGGCCCATTGCTCCTCCCGGATGAGGGCTTGCAGGGTCTCCTCCTCCCGGAAACGGGGGGCGGGAGTTTCCGTCCCCTGCCGCTGAACCGCCCGCTCCCTCCCCGTCACCCGCCGCCACAGGGTCTCAAACCCAGCCAGGCTCTCCTGTATGGATTGGTCTATGTCCATAAAATTATCCCCTCCCGGCCCATTCTATGCGAAAGGGTGGGGAGGGGTTAGCTGTATTTTTGTTATGCCAGCAGCGTGTCCACGGCGTCAGGAATTTCCGCCGGGCTTTGGACGATGATGCTTGCGTCGGAAAGCTCCTCCAGGGGGCCGTAGCCGTAGGCGCAGCCGATGGCCCTCAGACCGTGGGTGCGGGCCAGCTCCATGTCCTTGTAGCGGTCGCCTACGGCGATAAAGGGGCCGGGGAAATGGGCCTGGATGGTGAGAAACACCTCCGGCTTTGACCGCCAGCCGAAGTCCTCCGAGCAGTAGAAGCCGGAAAACCAGTCGTCCAGCCCAAAGGCGTCCCGGTGGGCCTGCATATAGGCGGATCGGCAGTTGCTGAGAAAGACCAGCCGGTGGCCCTGCCGCTTCATCCTGTCCAGGGCCTCTGTCACGCCGGGGTAGAGCCGGGCGTTTCCGATGGTGATTTGGCGAAGCATTTCCTCCCCGACGACGGCCCCGGCGGCGGCCCGCTGCTCCTGGGAGAGCTGGGGGGCGAAGGTGTCCCACATCTCGGTGGCCGTCAGGCCCAGCCAGCGCTCCAGCTCCTTGTCCTGCCACGCCCTGGGGGGCATAAGGCCCTGGCGCGCCAGGCCATCATAGGCCAGGCGAAAGGCGGGGGCGTAGATGGCAATACAGTCGTGGAGGGTGCCGTCGTAGTCCAGGACGATGGTGGCGGTGTTCATGCTTCCAGGGTGCGGATCAGGTTCACCATCTCAATGGCGCTCTGGGCGCATTCGGAGCCCTTGTTCCCCGCCTTGCTCCCGGCCCGCTCGATGGCCTGCTCGATGGTGTCTGTGGTCAGCACGCCGAACAGGACGGGGATGCCGCTGTTCAGGGCCACGTTTGCGATGCCCTTGGACACCTCGCTGCACACCACGTCGTAATGGCTGGTGGAGCCGCGGATGACCGCCCCCAGGGCGATGACCGCGTCGTACTTGCCGCAGGCCGCCATTTTGGAGGCGATCAGGGGAATCTCAAAGGCCCCCGGCACCCAGGCCAGGTCGATGTTCTCCCCCTGCACCCCGTGGCGCAGCAGCCCGTCCTCGCAGCCTGCCACCAGCTTGGACACGATAAACTCGTTAAACCGTGCGGCGACGACGCCTACCCGTATGTCGCTATTGGATATGAGCTTGCCTTCAAAGGTGTTCATGGTAAAAATCCTCCTTAGAAATTAGTAATTTAGTATATGCCCCATGCGGCGCTGCTTGGTGCGTAAATAGAACAGGTCTTCCTTGGTGGCCTCCATCTGGATGGGTACCCGCTCCACAATTTCCAGGCCGTAGTCCGAGAGCTGATAGACCTTGTCCGGGTTGTTGGTCAGCAGCCGCATGGTCTTCACCCCCAGGTCATGGAGGATTTGGGCGCCGATGTAATACTCCCGCAGGTCCCCGGCAAAGCCCAGGGCCAGGTTCGCGTCCACCGTGTCCAGTCCCTGGTCCTGGAGGGCGTAGGCCTTCAGCTTGTTCAGCAGGCCGATGCCCCGGCCCTCCTGGCGCATATACAGCAGGATGCCCCGGCCCTCGGCTTGGATCTGGGTCATGGCGGCGTGAAGCTGGTCGCCGCAGTCGCAGCGCATGGAGCCGAAGCAGTCCCCGGTCAGGCACTCGGAGTGAACCCGGCACAGCACGTTCTGCCCGTCCCCAATGTCCCCCTTCACCAGGGCCACATGATGCTCGCCGTTCAGGGTGTTCCGATAGCCGTAGGCGGTGAACTCCCCGTATTTGGTGGGCAGCCGGGTGACGGCCACCTGCTCCACGAAATTTTCATGCCGCTTGCGGTAGCTTTGCAGGTCGTGGATGGTGATGAATTTAAGACCCCACTCCACGGCCTTCTGCTGAAGCTCCGTGGCCCGCATCATGGTGCCGTCGTCCCGCATGATCTCGCAGCACAGGCCGCATTCCTTCAGCCCCGCCAGCCGCAGCAGGTCAACGGTGGCCTCTGTGTGGCCGTTCCGCTCCAAAACGCCGTTGGGCTTGGCCTGGAGGGGGAACATATGGCCGGGGCGGCGAAAGTCGTCAGGCTTCGCCCCCTCCTCCGCACACTTCATGGCGGTGATGGAGCGCTCCGCCGCGGATATGCCCGTGGTGGTGGACACATGGTCGATGGAGACGGTGAAGGCCGTCTCGTGGTTGTCCGTGTTTTCCGAGACCATCTGGGGCAGGTTCAGCTTGTGGATGTATTCCGACGACATGGGCATACAGATAAGCCCCTTGCCGTGGCTTGCCATGAAGTTCACGTTTTCCGTGGTGGCGAACTGGGCGGCGCATATGAAATCCCCCTCGTTCTCCCGGTCAGGGTCGTCGGTGCAAAGGATCATGCGCCCCTGGCGCAGCTCCTCCAAAGCCTCCTCGATGGTGTTGTACTGAAATTGAGACATATTCTTCCTCCTTGCTGGGGCGGCGGATCTTTTTCCGCCATACTTCGTTGGGCCTCCTCGACGTACCGAAAGTACGCCTTCGTCGCCCCGCCTTGTCTGGCGAAAAAATCTCTCGCCGCGTGTTATCTGAAAGGTTTAAGGTTTGAGGTGTTTAAAACCCGTTTTCAGCCAGAAACTCCCATGTGATGCCGCTTGACTGCGGGGCGGCAGGCTCCTTGGGCTGTAACAGCTTTTCCACGTATTTGCCGATGATGTCCGTTTCCAGGTTCACAATGTCGCCGGGGCGCTTCCGGCCCAGGAGGGTGACGCTGGCGGTGTGGGGGATCAGGGAGACGGAAAAATCCTTTTCCGTGACGGCGGCCACGGTGAGACTGATGCCGTCGATGGCCACGGAGCCTTTTTCCACAATATACCGCAGCAGGGCAGGGGCCGCCTCAATGGTGTACCACAGGGCGATGTCGTCCCGGCGGATGGACTGGATATGGCCGGTGCCGTCGATGTGGCCGGAGACGATATGGCCCCCGAAGCGGCCATTGGCGGCCATGGCCCGTTCCAGGTTCACGGGACTTCCCACGGTCAGCGCCCCCAGGGAGGAGCGGTTCAGGGTCTCGTGCATTACGTCGGCGGTGAAGCCGCTCTGATCCACGCTGGTGGCGGTGAGGCACACCCCGTTTACTGCCACACTGTCCCCGATTTTCAGGTCGTCCAGCACGACCCTGGCCCCGATGGAGAGGAGGGAGGAATTGGCCCCCCGCTTCACGGCCCGGACAGCGCCCATTTCCTCAATGATGCCCGTGAACATCCTGTTCCACCTCGCTTTCCAGCAGAATGTCGTCCCCTAGATGGGTGACGGTGGTGTTTTTCAGCGGAAACGCCTGGTCGGGCAGGGCCACGCCCAGGCCGCCGACAGGGGTCTTTCCCGCCCCGCCGAAAAGCTTGGGGGCGATATACGCCTGCACCCGCTGGACGACGCCGCTTTCCAAAGCGGCCCAGTTGAGCGTGCCGCCGCCCTCCAGCAGAACGCTGTCGATGCTCTCCTGGCCCAGCCGCTCCATCAGGGCGGGAAGGCTGACGTGGCCGTCCGATTCCGGCAGCGCCCACACCTGGCACCCGGCGGCCTCCAGGGCGGCTTTTTTCCCCTCGTCTGGCCGGAGAGCGGCGATGACGGTGGGGGTCTCCCCGGCGGTCTTTACAATATTGCTGTCCAGGGGGATGCGAAGATGGCTGTCGCATATGACCCGCAGGGGGTCGTGGCCCTGGGGGATGCGGCAGGTCAGCAGGGGGTCGTCCGCCAGCACCGTCCCGATACCGGCCATGATGGCGGCGTAGCGGTGGCGATCCTGGTGTACCCGGTTCCGGGCTGCCTCCCCGGTGATCCACTTGGAGGCCCCGGTGTAGGTGGCGATCTTGCCATCCATGGTCATGGCGTATTTCATCACCACATAGGGCCTGCCGGTCTGGATGTAGTGGAAAAACACATAGTTCAGAGCATCGCACTGCTCCTTCAGCAGGCCGGCCTCCACCTGGAGGCCGTGGTCGCGTAAAATCTCAATGCCCTTGCCCGCCACCAGGGGGTTGGGGTCGCCGGAGCCGGTGACGACCCGGCGGATTCCGGCCTCCAAAATGGCGTCCGTGCAGGGGGGCTGGCGGCCCTGGTGGCAGCACGGCTCCAGGGTGACGTAGATGGTGCCGCCCCGGGGGTCCTCCGTGCAGCTTTGCAGGGCGCTGCGCTCGGCGTGCAGCTCACCGCACCGGGCATGGTAGCCCTGGCCGATAATGCGGCCCTCCTTCACAATGACGGCCCCCACCATGGGGTTGGGGTTCGTCCAGCCCAGTCCCTTCTCCGCCAGGGAGATGGCCAGGGCCATATAGTCCTTATCGTTCATAGTATCACTACCCTTTGCAGCAAAAATGCCCAGAACGGTTCCATTCAAGGCGGTCGCGCCCCGCAGCGGCGAAACGCCAAAACACCCCGGAATGACAACATTCCGGGGCGATTCATACATAGTGGCACAGCGGCTGCGGTATGCGATCTTCTTCCATCCAGACTGTACTGTCGGCCCTGGAATTACACCAGGTCATGCCTTGCGGCTCGTGGGCTGTTACCACCGGTGGGGATTCTCACCCCGCCCCGAAGATCCTGATTCAGTTGGCAGCTATGAGTATACTACGTCGGCGGCGCGTTGTCAATAGGGGGATGAGGGGGCCGGTTATTTACATAATATAGAATTATGTAAATAAAATGACCATATAAAATGCGGATTCACAGGAAATGCCGATAAAAAAGAGTTGAATCCGTGAAAAAATGACGATATAATGTAAGTGGACTTTAGATTTTCATAAAAAACGGAGGGCCGTATGGAGTATATAGCACGGGATTTGGAGCGAAAATTTCTGCACATGAGCAGCTTTTTCAAGGCGGTGCTGGTCACGGGGGCGCGGCAGGTGGGGAAGACAACCATGCTCAGGCATCTGACGGAGCGGGACAGGCGCACCTACGTGACGATGGACAATATCATGGCGCGGACACTGGCGCAGACGGATCCGATTTTGTTTTTCCAAACCTACAAGCCGCCCCTTCTGATTGACGAGATACAAAAGGCCCCGGAGCTTTTCGAGCAGATTAAAATTCTGTGCGACAACACAGAGGAGAAGGGCCTGATCTGGCTCACAGGCTCCCAGCAATATAAAATGATGCGGCGGGTTCGGGAGACGCTTGCCGGACGCATCGGCATTTTGGAGCTTTACAGTCTGAGCCGGAATGAAAAAGAGGGCATTGTCTTTGACACGCCTCAGGATTTTTCCCTTGCCTCCCTTTTGCAGCGGCAGCAAAAGGCGCCGAAAAACGATATACAGGCTGTGTTCCGGCACATCTGGCTGGGGGGTATGCCTCAGGCGCTGGAGGGGGACGAGGAACAGCGGCAGGAGTATTTTAATTCCTATCTGAATACCTTTCTGCTCCGGGACGCTGCGGAGGACGGGGGCATTGCGGAAACAATGAAATTTGCCCGGTTCGTCCGGGCCTGCGCCGCGCTGGTGGGGCAGCAGGTGAATTACGCCACCCTGGCGGAGAGCTGCGATATTTCCGAGCCAACGGCGAAGAGCTGGATGCAGGTCTTGCAGGGAATGGGGGTGGTTTACCTTTTGGAGCCATATTCCAACAACGCGCTGGTGCGGCTGGCGAAGACGCCGAAGCTGTATTTCTGCGACACGGGGCTGTGCGCGTGGCTTTCCATGTGGCTGACGCCGGAAACCCTGATGAACGGCGCAGCCTGCGGCAGCTTTTTTGAAAATTATGTAGTCATGGAATTGGTGAAGAACTTTGCCTATTCGCAAACCAGGGCCAACATCACCTATTACCGGGACGCCAACGCCAAGGAGATCGACCTGATGGTAGAGTGCGACGGCGTGGTGCATCCCCTGGAAATCAAGAAATCCGCCTCGCCTGACCGGCGGGAGGTAAAAAAATATCAGCTTCTTGATAAGGCGAGCATCCCGCGGGGCAGCGGAGGCATCCTGTGTATGTGCGAGGAGGTCGTTCCCATCGACCAGATGAACTGCTATATTCCCTGCAATTTGATATAAAAACCGTGGAGGCAGAGGATTTGTCAGTCCTCCGCCTCTGCTTCTGTCTCGGTTTCTGTCTCGGCCTCTGTCTCGGCCTCCCCGGTCTCATCTGTGCCGGTCTCGGCTTCTCCGTCATTGGCGGTGACGATTGCCGTGTTGTCCTCCGCTGCGGTGTCATCGGCGGCGGTGGCCTGGGTTTCCTCAGTGATGGCGGTCTGCTCCGCTTCCGTTTCGGCGGTTCCGCCCTTGGAGCAGGAGGCGAACAGAAGAACGAATATGGACAGGGCCAGGCACAACAGGATGGCCATGCTCCATAGGGAATAGAAACTGTTTCTGGTTTTGCTGTTCAAAATTAACACCTCCATGGAAGGTGGCTAAAAGGGGAAGCTGACAGCTTCCCCTTTGTGTGTTGTCTGCAATTTATTCGGCGTCGGCCAAGGCCTTGGCCTCCTCAATGATTTTCTGCTGGACGTTGGCGGGGGCCTCGTCGTAGCGGATGAAGTCCAGGGTGAAGGAGCCGCGGCCCTGGGTGATGCTCCGCAGGTCGATGGCGTAGGTGGTCATCTCCGCCATGGGAACCTCTGCCTCCACGATCTGCATACCATCCTGGGCGGTCATGCCCAGCACGGTGCCGCGGCGCTTGGAGGGAATGTCTGACATGATGTCGCCCAGGTTCGCGTCCGGCACTGTCACCTTCAGCAGGCCGATAGGCTCCATGATAACCGGGTTCGCGTTCACCAGCTCCTTGTAGGCGAGGCCCGCGGCGGTCTTAAAGGCCATTTCGGAGGAGTCAACGGGGTGGAAGTCGCCGTCGTACAGCACGGCCTTCAGGTAGACCATGGGATACCCGGCCAGCACGCCCTTGGTGCAGCAATCCCGCAGGCCCTTCTCCACGGCGGGGAAGAAGTTCTTCGGCACGCTGCCGCCGAACACCTCCTCGGCGAAGATCATGTCCTCCTGCTCGCTCTGCGGCTCGAAGCGGATCTTTACGTCCGCGAACTGGCCGTGACCGCCGGTCTGTTTTTTGTGGCGGCCATGGGTGTCCAGGGTCTTGCGAATCTTCTCCCGGTAGGCCACGCGGGCGGGGGACAGATTTACCTCCACGCCGAACTTGCTCTTCAGCTTGGAGCAGAGAACGTCAATGTGCATATCGCCTGCACCGGCCACCACCTGTTGGTGGGTCTCCGCGTTCAGGGTGACGGAGAAGGAGGGATCCTCCTCGTTCAGGCGGGTCAGGCCCTGGGCCACCTTGTCGTCCTGGCCCTTCACCTTGGGGGAGATGGCCATCTGGTAGCAGGGAACGTCGAAGGTGATGCCGGGCAGAGCCTCCACCGCACCGGCGGCGCAGAGGGTGTCCCCGGTCTTGGTGTCGCTGAGCTTGGACACAGCGCCCAGGTCGCCGCAGGCGATTTCCGTTACCTCGGTGCTCTTCTTGCCTTGCATGGTGTAGATGTGGCCCAGCTTCTCCTGGGCGCCGCTGCGGGCGTTTGTCAGGGTCAGGTCGGGCGTCACCTTGCCGGAGACCACCTTAAACAGGGAGAATTTGCCGAACTGGTCGGAGACGGTCTTGTATACGATGGCCTTGGCCGGGCCGTTGGGATCCAGGGCCTGGCCGCCCTCGGAGGGCTGGGGGAAGATGCTGATGGCGGCGTCCAGCAGCACGCGGGTGCCAAGGCCCGTGAAGGCGCTGCCGCAGTAGACCGGGCAGATGGTACATTCGGCCACGCCGCCGCTGAGTGCGCCGGAGATCTCCTCCGGGCTCAGCTCCATGGTCTCGAAGTATTTGTCCATCAGCTCCTCGCTGGTCACGGCGGCGGACTCCGCAAGCTCGGTGTAAAGCTCGTCAAGACGGGCGGTCATGGAGTCGGGTACGGGGATCTCCACCCGCTTGGCCCCTTCCATTTTGTAGGCCTTTTTGGTGATAACGTCCACGATGCCCACATATTTGTCCCCTTCTTTAATGGGGGCGGACATGGCACAGACGGAGGAACCAAATTTCTCCCGCAGGGCGTCGAAGGTGCGGTCGAAGTCCGCATGTTCCTCGTCCAGCTTGGAGATGTATATAGCACGGGGCTTACCGGCGTCCTGGAGATATTTCCAGCTCTTTTCCGCGCCTACGTTCAGCCCGTCCTTGGCGGAAACGCAGATCACGCCGCAGTCGGCCACGCGCAGAGCCTGGTATACCTCACCGGCGAAATCGAAAAAGCCCGGCGTGTCGATAATGTTGATTTTGCTGCCCTGCCAGTTGACATACATGGCGGCGGAGGCGATGCTGATTTGGCGGCGAATCTCCTCCGGGTCAAAGTCGGAGACGGTATTGCCATCGGCTACCCGGCCCATACGGTCAGTCATTCCGGCCACGGACAGCATACTCTCCGCCAGGGAGGTCTTGCCGTTGCCGCCGTGTCCCAGCAGGCAGATGTTGCGGATGTTATTCAATGTATAGCTCATGTGGTACGTTCTCCTTCTTGAACTCTGGGGAACCGCTGAATCGGCCTGGCTCCGGCCCGCCGGGTCTTTCGCGCCTCATGGGGAGGCAAAATCCCCCGGCGGCTGGCCGTGCCGATGAATGCAGAGGCTCCCTGGTACTCCTAAAGTAAAATTATACACGATTACAAAATGCTTCGCAACTGTTAATTTTAAATTTGGCAAAATTGCCAGTAGATTTTTTTGGTTTTACCGCCCCTGGCCCAGGGAAAGGATGGCCACGGGCATGGCCCAGAGCATCATATAGGACAGCACGTTCCCTGCAGTGGCGGTGTCGTAGGCACCGGCCCGGAACAGAAGGAACAAAATCAGCATCCCGGTAATGGAGCCGATCAGGGACAGGATGAGGCCAATCCGGCAGGTGTTATACAGCCGCCGCCCGGCCTCCACCGCGTCCACCATGGGACCCATGCCCCCCCGGGAGACGATGGCGGCGATGGGGCTGTCCTCCCCCCCGGCGGCCTCCGCAATGCGGTACCGATCCCGAAAGCTGGGGAAGTTGAAGTTTTCCGTGGGCAGACGGAATAGCTGGCGTATCATCTGGGGGGTGATGTTAAAGTCCCGGATGGCGAACACCGGCTGGGTCTTGCCCTGGAGCAGGGTGACGAGGGCCTCCTGCACGCTGGAGGTGGGGGTATAGTCCAGGGTGAACACCGCGACAAGCTCCTGATTGATGGCGGTGCAGATGGTGTTTTTGGCGGCCATGTTCTGGGGCAGGCGTATGCCCATGAGATTCATAAACCCGGCGGAGCCGACCAGCACCCGCTCCCCCTGCACCAGCCCGGACAGACCACCCCCCTCGTGGCACTGAAACTCCTCGATGGGGAGGCTGGTATACCCCCGGCGCTGCATAAGCTCCTGGAAAATGCCGGTCAGGCCGCTGCCGGAGGCCTCCAGCAGGCTGTAGGTGGCGGAGATGACCTTCGGCACGAAGGTACCCTCCTGGATGTTAATGAGATTGAACTTGATATTGCCGGTGGGGAACAGATCTTCATCGGTAATGACAAGGCGCTTGGTTCTGCCGATGCTGGCGCACCCGGCGTACCCCGCCACCGCCGCGCCGGTGGTTTGCAGGCGCTTTGCCGTGACGGAATAGGGCAGGGAGAAGCTGAGAAAGGCGGTAAAGGAGGCGCTGACCGACAGCAGGGCGGAGAGATTGTGGAGAAAGCGCCCGCCGTCCGACAGGGAGGCGAACACAGCCAGTACCAGGCAGGCGGCTATCAGAAAGGGGGCCGCCGCGGCGTATACGCTCTGGCACAGATCCGGCTGTTCGCTGTGGCGGACCACCCCCTCCGGGCCCCGCTGGAAGCGGATGAGATAGGGCTGATCCCCGATCGCCCCGGAGACCACCGAGGCGGCCTTGGAAAAGGAGGCCACCCGCAGTGTGCGGGTCTGGCCCAGGCAGAACCGCCGCTCGCCCCACAGGGCGGCGAACAGGGAGAAGGCGCCTACCGCGCAGAAGGGCAGACTGTCCCCATAGCCCAGCATGATGAGCAGGGCGTCAATGCAGCTAAAGACTGACCCCAAAACGGCCAGGCTCTCCGCCCCCGGGCGCATATCGAATAGCTGCCGCAGTCCGGCGGCCACAATGTCCAGGGCTGTCACCATAACGGAAAGGGTCAGCACCAGGCAGACCCCGGCCTGCACCGCCGTACTCTGGCCCAGCACCACGGCCATAGGGGCCTGGAGGCTGACATAGGCCAGCAAAACGCACAAAAACAGGCACACCCTGCACCGAAACCGCAGGGGGCGGAGCTGCTGGGCGTAGAACTTCCCGGCCTTTTTGGGGGGCAGCTCCGGCTCCTCCGGCTCCTCCACCGGGTCGGGCCATTTGGCGGCCTCCGCCTTTTGCATTTCCCGGCGGGCGGCGAAGGTGGCCGCCCGGCGGATGAGGGGGCGCAAAAGCCTCTCCAGCCGGGAGGAGGCCGACGGCTCCTGGGTCTCGTCCGGCTCCTGGGATTCCTCGTCGGCCCATTCCTCGTCAGAATCCCGCAGCACCTCCCGGAGAACGGTTTTGGGTCTGGCCGGTTCCGGCCCGGGGGTCTTCCGCCGGGGCTGGCGGCTCTCAGCGGCGGGGCGCTGCTGGGCCTGGGGCCGGGCGGTCTGGGCGGGTCTTTTTGGGGACGGCGGCCTGGACGCCGGGGCCTCCTGCCTCTGGGACTGGGAGGGGGCGGCTTTGCCGCTCCGGGTCTCCTCCGGCGGGTCTTTATAGGCCGGGAACACGCCGGTGGCCTGGGCCTCCCGGCGGACAAAGTCCTCAAAGCTGACGGGATGGGCGGTCTGTGCGGTCTGTGCGGTCTGCCGGACGGGGGCCTCGCCCTGGGGAAGCTCCATGTCCAGGGTGATAATGCCGTCCGGGGAGATTTGGGCCTTCCGCCTGGGGGAGGGGGGCGGCGTTTCGCCTTCCGCCTCCAGGTCGTCCTCCGCCGGGAGGGCTTCGTCCTCCTCCGCTTCGTCAGGCGGGAGGGTCTGCTCCTCCGGCGGCTCCTCCTGGGGGGATGACTGCCGGTATTGGCGCATGGCCGCCCGCACCGCGTCGCTCAGGGCGTCCGCTGCCTTCTGCCGGGAGCGCTCCGAACTTGCGGCGGAGGACGTACCCCCGCCCTCCGCCGGGGCGGAACCCGGCAGATACTCCCCGTAGTCCGGCGATAAATCTCTGCGATTGCGGTCACTCATGGCGCTGCCTTACGACCTCGTACATCAGAATGGCGGCGGCGGCAGAGGCGTTCAGGGAGTTGACCTGCCCCATCAGGGGGATGCTGACGATGAAATCGCAGCTATCCCGCACGATGCGGGAGATCCCCGCTCCCTCCGAGCCGATTACAAGACATATCGGGCCCTTCATATCTGTGTGCCAAAGGCGGCTGTCGCCGCCGGCCTCTGCTCCATACACCCAAAGACCCTGTTTTTTCAGCCCCTGGATAGCGGCTGTCAGGTTTGGCACCCGTGCTACGGGAAGATGCTCTGCGGCTCCGGCGCTGGCCTTGTCCGCGGCGGCGGTAATGCCCGCGCTGCGGCGCTTGGGGATAATGACCCCATGGGCCCCGGCGCATTCCGCGCAGCGGATGACGGCCCCCAGGTTCCGGGGGTCCTCTATGCCGTCGCAGACCACCACGAAGGGATCCTGCCCAAGCTCTGCGGCCCGGGCCAGAATGTCCTCCGGCTGGCAGTAGTCCCGGACGGCGGCCACGGCGATAACGCCCTGGTGGGCGCCGGTGACGCTCATGGCGTCCAGCTTGCGCCGGTCGCACTCCGTCACCACCACGCCCTTATCCCTGGCACTGGCGGCGATGAAGGCCAGGGACTTGTCGCCGCTGCCCCGGGACAGAAAGATCTTGTCCAGGCTCCGCCCGGCGCGGATGGCCTCAATAACCGCGTTTTTTCCCTCTATTATATTTTCTTCCGACATATTCATACAGCCTGTACTATACCACAAAAGACTTTATTTTAAAAGAGAAATTTGTGTGGACTTTATGAGCAAAAAAGGGTATGATTGACGGGAGGTGATTTTATTGAGGTCTTTCATCCAGAAAATTGATAAATTCTGTTATAGCCACCCCCGGTTTGGCATACCCAGGCTTATGCTGTATATTATCATCGGCAACGCCGTGGTGTGGCTGCTTGGGCAGATGGACACCACGAACACCCTGTACAGCCTTCTGTACTTTGACCCGGCGCTTTTCTGCCGGGGGCAGGTATGGCGGCTTGTCACCTATGCCCTGGTGCCGGAGTCCAACGGCCTGCTGTGGCTGGCGATCTCGCTGTACTTTTACTACTTCATCGGCTCCGCCCTGGAGCAGGAGTGGGGCGCGGGTAAGTTTACCATTTACTACGCCGCCGGGCTTCTGATTACGTCCCTGTACTCCCTGCTGGTCTATTGGATTTTCGGCACAAGGCTTCTGGTGTCGGCCACATACCTGAACCTGTCCCTGTTTTTCGCCTTCGCTACCCTGTGGCCGGAGCAGCGGGTGCTGCTGTTCTTCTTCATCCCCGTGAAGATTAAGTGGCTGGCCTGGGTGGATGCGGCCTTCTTCGTCTATCAGGTGGTTGTGTACCTGTTCCACGGCTATGTGGCCTACGCCCTGTTGCCGGTGGTGGCGCTGCTGGTGTATCTTCTGTTCTGCGGCCAGTGGCTGTTTGACCTCTTCCGGCCCTCCCACGCCCGCCAGCGGGCCAGAACCGTGCAGTTTAAGCAGGCGGCCAAAAAGGTGCAGCGGGAGCAGGCCAACCGGCCCTACACCCGCAAATGCGCCGTCTGTGGCCGGACGGACACGGACTACCCGAACCTGGAGTTCCGCTATTGCAGCCGCTGCGCCGGGTATCACTGCTTCTGCCAAGACCATATCAACAACCATATTCACTTTACAGAATAAGCAAAACATAAACAGAGAGAAAGAGGAGCGATTGCATGAGCCGGAAGGATTTTTACAGGGGGTTATTGAAATTTGCCGTTCTTGTCGCCCTTTTGGTGTGCCTTTGTATGCTGGTCTATGACCTGGCGGGGATGCTGGCGGAGGAGGGGACGGCGCTGGACAAAATGACCATCAGCGCGGCCTATACCTCCCCCACCCCTGTCCCGACGCCTACGGCCTCCCCGGAGCCGACCCCCGCGCCTACGGCCCTGCCGGATTTTGAGCCGGTGACGGCGGCGTCAGAGGTGATCACCAGCACGTCCATTATGGTGGACGGCGAGGTGGTGGAAAGCTACCAGGCGGACGAGGAGCATTACATCGACTTTGGGGGCGCGGAGGAGTATTCCCTGCTGGACGGCATTGTCACCTTCCGGGGCAACAACTTCCGCGACACCGCCAGCTATGGGGTGACGGAGATCACGGAGGCGGCCTTCGGGGATTATTGGGTCAACTCCACCAGCGGCCTGTCGGACAACAGCGGCAGCTTTTGGGGCGGCAGCGGCTGGACGGGCCAGCCCCTGATCGTGGAGTGGCCGGCGGAGACCAAGGCCATCATGAATATGTACGACTGGGCCAAGGAGAAGGATGGCCTGGTGGAGGTCATATACGCCACCCTGGGGGCTATGTGTATTTCTACGACCTGGAGACCGGGGAGGCCACCCGCGACGCTCTGAACCTGGGCTATACCTTCAAGGGGGCGGGTTCTCTCGACCCCAGGGGCTACCCCCTGCTGTATCTGGGCGGCGGCGTGGTCAACGCCAGCGGCTCCGTCCCCCGCATTATGGTGGTGAGCCTGATCGACGGGGAGGTGCTGTACACCACCGGCAACGGGGACAGCTTTGCCCCCCGCTCCTGGTACGCCTGGGACAGCTCCCCTCTGGTGGACGCGGAGACCGACCAGCTTATCTATCCGGGGGAGAACGGCGTTTTGTACTTAATCCAGCTCAATTCCGACTATGACGAGGCGGCGGGAACCCTGACCGTTGACCCCACGGAGGTGAAGTTTACCTACACCTCCACCTCGGCGGACAAGTACCTGTACGGCATGGAGGACAGCGCCATTATCTGGCGGGGCTATCTGTTCATCGCGGACAACGGCGGGGACTTCCTCTGCATAGACCTGAACACCCTGACCATCTGCTGGCGCTTCGACTGCCTGGACGACACCAACTGCACCGGGGTGCTGGAGGTGGACGAGACGGGCCATCCCTACATATATCTGTCCGCGTCCTACCATCTGGGCTTCCGCAGCTATGGCACGGCGGTGGTGCCGGTGCGGAAAATCGACGCCGTCACCGGGGAGGAGGTTTGGAGCGCGGAATATGACTGCTACTCCGAGTCCGGCCTTTCCGGCGGCGTGCAGGGTTCCCTGGCCCTGGGAACCGGCAGCCTGGACGGCATTTTGTATGTGGCTATGGCCAGGGAGCCGAACGGCTCTAACGGCCAGCTTCTGGCTCTGGACACGGAGACCGGGGAGGAGCTGTGGACGGTGACGTCCGACAGCTATTCCTGGTCGTCCCCCACCTGCTTTTACGACACGGAGGGCAACGGCTATGTGCTGTACACAAGCTGCATCAACGGGAAAATGTACCTGGTGGACGGGCTGACCGGGGACGTGCTGGACACCTTCAGCTTCGGCTGCACCATGGAGGCCAGCCCCGTGGTGTATAACAACACCGTAGTCATCGGCACCAGGGGCCAGCAGATCTACGGCATTACTCTGGAATAAGGAGGAAGAGCATGGCGGACAATCCCATCACAAAAGAGGTGCTTCTCAACGAGGAGCAGATGGACGGCAAGATAAACCTGTACGCACGGGTCACGGTGGCCCCCTATGGGGGTTTGGCCTTTCACGCCCACCACGGGGAGACGGAGACCTATTACATCCTCTCCGGCCAGGGGGTGTATAATGACAACGGCGAAGACCGCCCCGCTGCCCCCGGCGACGTGTTCTTCTGCCGGGACGGGGGCAGCCACGGCCTGACAAACACCGGCGGCGAGCCGCTGGTGTTCATGGCGCTGATTATCAGGAAATAGGCGGCGCAGCCCCGTGACTGGCACGGCCTCGGAGGCCGGAGTGTATGATTTCGGCTCCCTGGTTATCACCGTAATCGCGTAAAACTCACCCACAGTCAAAAAGCCACGTCCAGCGCTCTGCCGCTGGGCGTGGTTTTCGCATTCATGGGGGACGGCTGACGCCGGGCGCGCCTCACCGCATATTCACGTATTCCCAGGTGTCCGCCCCTGTCCTGACCGCCCGCAGGTCGCAGGGGACGCTTTGGGTAGGGTCGGGATGATCCTTCCACAGGTCGTAGAGGCGGGGGAGGAAAACTGGCCAGCGGCTGGCCTCGTATTCGCCGTGGTCGGTGGCGCTGGGCGGGACGATTTGGGCGTTGGGGTTTTGCGCCAGCATTTCCAGGACAAAGTCCGGCGGCTGGGTTACAGTAGCAGAGGCCACGGCGGCGGCAATATGGTCGCACCCGCCGGGGCTGTCCTGCCACATATGCACGGTCATATCCACAAATTCCCCCAGGCCGTTGAATACGCCCTCCACAATGATGTGTTCCAGAGCCGTGGAAAAGGGGAACCACTCCAAATTCAGCCGCTGTATCTCCACCCCGCTCCCGCCGAACACGGCGGCCCCTTCGCCCACCGATTCGGAAATTTTATGGGCCGAGCGGAGAAAGCCGTGCTTCCACGGCTCCCGCACCCAGCTAAAGCGCTTATGAGAGCCGGGGGCCCAGAGATAGTAGCCCTTTTCCATGTTGGCCCAAAACCAGTCCAGCATGGCCGCGGAGACGCCGGGCAGAAAATGCTGCGCCTGGGGCTGGATGACCCAGCCCTTCTCCCTGGCCGCCTGGCTGAGAACCAGCGGCGCGTAGGGGGGTGAGGGCTTTTTCAGCGGCTCGTAGGGCAGGGTTTTGACGTGAATGTTCTCCTGAAAGGGCATATAGGTCTGGCCCCCGTTTGCTGTGTAGGTGTTATCCATGGATTTTTTTCCTTTCGTCTGTGAAAGCAGTGTCAGAAACGCCGCCTCGCTTAAAATCTGCGCCCCCAGCCCCGCCGCCGCAGCGCCTGCCGCTCCCGGGTCGGCCCCTTCGACCGCATAGTCCACGTCCGGCCCCAGGGCGTTCGCACACGATCCCCCTGCCTGCATGAGCAAACGCTGGGCCTGTTCCAGGGGGAAGGCGGAAAACTGCCCCACAAAGGCGAAATGGCGGCCCTTGATTTGCAGCGGGACGGTGAAGTCCTCCGGCGGCTTCGGGCCGAAGAAGGAGGGGGCCAGGGCGTACATATGCTTGCAGGGAAGGGCGGTGCTTTGGTTGTCCTGGCAGGAGCAGGCGAAGGAGCGCACCAGGTAGTTTTTCCCGGAGACGTGAATCCGCACCTCCGGCTCGTCCTGGCCATGGGTCACGGAGAGAACCTTTATCCAGGGAAGCTCCTCCTGCCCCCGGAGCATACGGTCGAGCTGGTTTTGGGTGTAATGGATCTCCCTCGGAAAATGCCGGAGAAAGGGCCCGTCCCCGATTGTGTCGAGGTAGGCATCTGCCTTTTCCCGGAGGGCGGCTTCATGCGCCTGTTTTATTTGCCGCGCTCGTTCGTCTTTTGCGCGCTGGGTGGCTTGTTTGGCGGCGATTTGCGCCTGCCGCTCCCGTTCCTTTGCCCGCTTTTCGGCCCGCTGGAAATACAGTGTCAGCACAAGGCCAAGAGCGGTGATTCCCGCGACAGTCAAAATAAACCACATAGCGTTTTCCTCATTCGGGGCGCGGCGGCGTAGGAGGTGAGGTCAAAATAGGGTACATCCTCCCGGAGCAGGGCGTCAAAATCAGCGTTTGTCAGGTACATACTTCCGCCTCCCTGTGTTCAGAATTGTCAGCAATGAAACTATACCCCATTTGCGGAGGCATTGCAAGGGGATAGGTGCAAATGCCTGTGGTTCAGACGGCTTTTTTGTTTACAGGCAGTCTCCTGTGTGGTATAATCAGCACGTCCATAAGGAGTGCGCGAGGGACAAGCCCTGTGACCGTACAGCAACCGCCTGTCAAATCAGGTAAGGTGCTAAAGCTTGTATGATGGATTCTCTCTTTCGCGCTCCTAATAATATTTTTATTAGGAGGAAAACAGCATGAAAACCATTTCCGAAATTGTGAAGGACAGCGGGAAGAAATATTATTTCTATCTTGGCGACGGTGAAACAGGCAGGCTGTTTCAGCAGCAGTGCGAAAAGGAAGGGTTTGCCTTTGGAGATGGCGTTCCCGCCACGGCAAGGAAATGCGCCCGGGTGATGAATGTAAGCAGCGGCGGAACTATTAATTACGTCGGCATCTGCGGCATGATCGCCTTTGGCGGCGCGGATCAGGTTGGCGGAAAAGAGCTTGTAAGAGTTGATTTCAAAAAGGTTTTGGAGGGCGCGGAAAATATTGTCTGCAGCCGGTAAGGCTTTATAATCGAATCCAGTCATCCCCCGCCTTATGCGTCCTGAGACGCGAGGCGGGGGGTGAATTTTTTTGCCCCATTTGCGGCGGCGTGAATTTCAGTCATAGGCACCCTAAACGGGAGGAAGATCCTTGTGACCGTTGTGGATATTCAACAGACAGGGGGTTTCTTCCAGATTTCTGCGGGATTTGTTCTTATGCTGCGGGGTGGTGTTGGTTTTTGCTGGGGTTTTGGGAAAACCCACGGCTTCACAGGGTTTGTCAAGGAATTGTTTATTTAATTTGCACAAAAAAATCATTGTCAAAATAAAGATTATTGTGCAAAACAGAAAAAAGTTGTTGACATCCTTGGAAATATCCTGTATTATAGTATTAGATGATAAATGAACTATCAATTAGAAAATCTAATGTTATAACTATGCCCTTTGGGGCTGGACAGAAAGGAATCGATCGTTATGGAAAAGAAAAATTATTTTGACCTTACAGGACAGGTTGCCATCGTCACCGGCTGCTCCGGCGGCATTGGGGTGCAGATGGCCCACGCCCTGGCGAACCAGGGGGCCAACATTGTGGCCCTGGCCCGCCGGAAGGAGAAGGTAGAGGAGGTCGCCCAGGAGATCCGGGAGAAATACGGCGTGGAGGCCATCGGCATCGTCTGCGACATCACCGTGACCTGGGCCATCGACAACGCCATCGACATCGTCATGGGCAAGTTTGGCCGCATTGACATCCTGGTGAACAACGCCGGTACCGGCGCGGTGGGTCTCGCGGTCAACATGACCGACGACCAGTTCTTCAACGAGGTGAACATCGACCTGTTCGGCACCTTCAAAATGTCCCGTGCCGTGGTGTCCAAGGCCATGATCCCCGCCAACTATGGCCGCATTATCAATATCGCCTCCATGTACGGCCTGGTGGGCAACAAGATCGCCCCCTGCGCCCCCTATCACGCGGCCAAGGGCGGCGTGGTGAACCTGACCCGCGCCCTGGCGGCGGAGTGGGCCGAGCATGGCATCGTGGTGAACACCATCTGCCCCGGCTACTTTGAGACCCCCCTGACGGCGGACACCCTCAACTCCCAGATGTTCCAGGATTACGCCCACACCATGATCCCCATGTCCCGCTATGGCCGGGAGGGCGAGCTGGACAGCGCCGTGCTGTTCCTCTCCTCCCCCTACAGCACCTACGTAAACGGCTGCGTCGTCCCCGTGGACGGGGGCTACACCTGCATGTAAAGCAGCCAAAAGCAGCCATATATACATTACAACATTACATACATTATTACATACATTCAAAAAATTCATTCATTTATCAGGAGGAAACACAACTTGAAGGGTTATGCTATGCTGAAAATCGGCGAGACGGGCTGGATCGAGAAGGACCGCCCGGTCTGCGGGCCTATCGACGCCATCTGCTGCCCCCTGGCGGTGGCCATCTGCACGTCTGACATTCACACCGCATACGAGGGCGCCATCGGCGACCGGCACGACATGATCCTCGGCCACGAGTGCTGCGCCGAGGTGGTGGAGGTCGGCTCCGAGGTCAAGGACTTTAAGCCCGGCGACAAGGTGCTGGTTCCCGCCATCACCCCGGACTGGAACTCACTGGAGGCCCAGGCTGGATTTTCCATGCACTCCGGCGGTATGCTGGCCGGGTGGAAGTTTTCAAACTTCAAGGACGGCGTTTTTGGGGAATACTTCCATGTAAACGACGCGGACGGAAACCTGGCCCTGATGCCGGAGGGGATGAGCCTCGCGGACGCCTGTATGCTCTCCGACATGGTTCCCACCGGCTTCCATGCGGCGGAGCAGGCCGACGTGCAGTTTGGCGACACGGTGCTGGTCATCGGCATTGGCCCGGTGGGCCTGATGGCCGTGGCCGGAGCAAACCTCCGGGGCGCCTCCCGGATTATCGCCGTCGGCACCCGCCCTGTCTGCGTGGAGGCGGCCAAAAAATACGGCGCGACGGATTTCATCAGCTACAAAAACGGCAGCATTTCCGACCAGGCTCTGCAAATGACCGGCGGAAAGGGCGTTGACCGGGTCTGCATGGCCGGCGGCACCGTGTCCACCTTTGAGGAGGCGGTGAAGGCCCTGAAGCCCGGCGGACGGATTGGAAACGTGAACTATCTTGGCTCCGGCGAGTTTGTCACCATCCCCCGGGTGGAATGGGGCGCGGGCATGGGCCACAAGGTCATCAGCGGCGGCCTGATGCCCGGCGGACGGCTCCGCATGGAGAAGCTGGGTTCTCTGGTGTCCTGCGGACGGCTGGACGTGTCCCCCCTGAGTACTCACGTCTTCCACGGCTGGGATCACATCGACGAGGCCCTTCAGCTTATGAGAGCCAAGCCCACCGACCTGATTAAGCCGGTGGTCATTCTCGACTGACATTTAGGAAAATGCAGCGCCATGCAGGGGGACAGGTTCCCCGCTGCATGGCGTTTTTTGAGGACAGCACCGTGAAAATACTGATTGTATCCGGCTTTCTGGGAGCCGGGAAAACCACCTTCATTCAAGCCCTGGCCAGCCGGACAGGCCGGGATTTCGCCGTCTATGAAAACGAGCTGGGCCAGCGCAATATAGACGGGGAGGCCCTCCGGCGGGAGGAGCTGAGCATATGGGAGTCCACGGAAAACTGCGTTTGCTGCACAGGCCAGGGGGATCTTGCCAGCGCCGTGCTGACCATCTCCAACGCCCTGGACCCGGAATATCTGGTGGTGGAGCCAAGCGGGGCCGCCCGGCTCAGCGGGGTGCTGGAGGCCATCGGGCGGGTGTGCTATGACCGCATCAGCCTTTTGCGGCCCATCACCCTGGTGGACAGCCGCAGCTTCGCCTCCCAGCGCCGCAGCGCCCAGGCGCTGTGGGAGGATCAGGTGCGCGCCGCCGGGACGATTCTCTGCACCAAGGGGGAGAGCCTTCTGCCGGAGGAGCAGGCCCGGCTTGCGGCCCTCCTGGCCCAGCGCAATCCAGAAGCGGAGATCTTCACCCAGCCCTATTCCCGGCAGCCCCTCTCCTGGTGGGAGCAGATCCTGTCCGCTCCCTGCGGCTCGTCCGGCCCCGCTCAATCCGGCGGCCAGGCGGTGGTATCCCCTCCGGCGGAGGGGATGGAGCAGCTCACCCTGGGGAATCTCTGCCTGCCCTCCCCGGCCCATCTG
>JAJQFY010000238.1 GCA_021200935.1 Oscillospiraceae bacterium | reverse complement strand
CCCCCACCCCCATCAACCAGGTGGCGGCCATCTCCGTCCCCGACCCCCGGTCCCTGGTTATCAGCCCCTGGGACGCCTCGGTGCTGAAGGGCATCGAGAAGGCTATCCTGACCTCGGAGCTGGGCATCAACCCCCAGAACGACGGGCGGGTCATCCGCCTGGTGTTCCCCCAGCTTACGGAGGAGCGGCGCAAGGAGCTGGCGAAGCAGGTACGGAAGTATGGCGAGGACGCCAAGGTGGCCGTGCGGAACGTCCGCCGGGACGCTATGGGCAAAATCAAAAAGCAGCTCAAGGCCGGGGAGATCACCGAGGACGACCAGAAAATCCTGGAGCGTGACCTGCAAAAGATTACGGACGAGAACATCAAGGACATCGACAAGATGACAGAGGCCAAGGAAAAAGAGCTTTTTGCCATATGAGTTCCAAAAAACAACAGGCATTGGCGGAGGGGGCAGGCAGTCCCCCCCGCCATATCGCCATCATTATGGACGGCAATGGCCGCTGGGCCAAAAAGCGGGGGCTGCCCCGCACCGCCGGTCACGCCGCCGGGGTAGAGAGCTTCCGCCGGGCCGCCAAATACTGCCGCCGCATCGGGGTGGAATACCTGACGGTGTACGCCTTCTCCACCGAGAACTGGAAGCGCCCTATGGAGGAGGTGCAGGCCATTATGGGTCTGCTGAAAAAATACCTGGGGGAGGCCCTGGAGGGCCTGGCGGAGGAGCAGACCCGCCTGTGCTTTTTCGGGGATTTAACCGCCCTCAGCCCGGAGCTTCAGGCCCTGTGCCTGGACTGCGTGGAAAAATCCAAAAATTACCAGGGCGGCCAGGTAAACGTCTGCCTGAACTACGGGGGCCGGGACGAGATTATCCGTGCGGCCAAAAAATGGGCGGCGGAGGGCTGCCCGGAGCTGACGGAGGAGCGCTTCGGCAGCTATCTGTGGAGCGCCGGGGTGCCTGACCCAGACCTTCTCATCCGCCCCGGCGGGGAAATGCGGATCTCCAACTATCTTCTCTGGCAGATGGCCTACACGGAGATGGTCTTTTCCGACGTGCTGTGGCCGGATTTTGACGAGCGGGAGATAGACAAGGCCATCGAGATATACCACAGCCGGAACCGCCGGTACGGCAATGTGAAATAGGAGGGGGTAGACCTATGCTGCAATCTGTTTCTGTCCTTGGTTCCACCGGCTCCATTGGCCGCCAGTCCCTGGACGCGGCGGAGCGGCTGGGCATCCGGGTGACGGCCCTGACCGCCCAGCGGAGCGTGAAGCTGCTGGAGGAGCAAATCCGTCGGTTCCGGCCTAAATTCGCCGCCATGTACGACCCCCAGGCCGCGAGAGAGCTGCGAATCGCCGTGGGGGATATGGACATAGAGATTGGGGACGGAATGAGCGGCCTCCGGGCGGCGGCGGTGTACGACTGCGAGGGAGTGGTGACGGCGGTGTCCGGCTCCGTGGGGCTGCGGCCCACCCTGGACGCCATTGCTGCCAAAAAGCGGATATGTCTCGCCAACAAGGAGACCCTGGTCTGCGCCGGGCGGCTGGTAATGAAATCGGCGGCAGAGCAGGGGGCCGAGATCCTGCCGGTGGACAGCGAGCATTCCGCCATCTTTCAGTGTTTGGAGGGGCGGCGGGGCCAGCTTCATAAAATCCTCCTGACCGGCTCCGGCGGGCCGTTCCGTGGCTGGACAAGAGAGCAGACCGCCTCCGTCACCCCGGAGCAGGCGGTGCGCCACCCCAACTGGCACATGGGGGCGAAAATCTCCGTGGACAGCGCCACCATGATGAACAAGGGCCTGGAGCTTATAGAGGCCATGCACCTGTTTTCCGTCACCCCGGAGGATATTCAGGTCATCGTCCACCCACAGAGCGTCATACACTCCATGGTGGAGCTGAACGACGGCACGGTGCTGGCCCAGCTCGCGGTGCCGGACATGGGCCTGCCCATCCAATACGCCATGACCTGGCCGGAGCGGCGCGAATCCCCCTATCAGCGGCTGGATTTCTGGCAGATGAAGGACATGACCTTTGAGGCGCCGAACCTGGAAAACACCCCCTGCCTGGCCCTGGCTATGGACTGCGCCCGTCAGGGCGGCCTGGCCCCGGCGGTAATGAGTGCCGCCAACGAGGCGGCGGTGGGCCTGTTTCTGCGGGGGGAAATTGGCTATAATGAGATATATGACCGGGTGGCGGCGGCAGTACAGGCCGGGCCTGTCATGGCGGAGCCGACCCTGGAGGACATCCTGGCGGCGGACGAGCAGGCCCGTCGGCAGGTGCTGGAAAGGCATCCCTGATTTCTTCACTTGTTGATGAGATGAGAAAGAGGGGCCACAGATAGAAATTTCGACAAGAGAGACCTCAAACCCTTGGGGCGCAAGGGTTTTCTCTCTTGTAGGGTATGCAAGAGAGAACCGTGAACCATACGCAGATATGCAGGTTGGCAACGTGAATAAGAGATAATAATAAAATATAATAAAATATAATAATATATATTATTAATAAATCTTATAATAATTTCTTTCCATGTCTTAT
>JAJQFY010000218.1 GCA_021200935.1 Oscillospiraceae bacterium | reverse complement strand
GCTATCACGGGAAGGGCCTTATATTGGGAAGTGATTGTAGCTTCAGTATCCATAAATTTACAATAATATACCTCATGGGCCGCACAGATATGTGCGGCCCTGTTCCTGTTCTCTTACGAGGCGTCCCGGCTGAGCCGTTTCCTTCTGTATACCACAGGCCGGGAGCCATTCTGTACGCAGTC
The DNA here is from genome assembly GCA_021200935.1 of Oscillospiraceae bacterium. Lineage (GTDB taxonomy): Bacteria > Bacillota > Clostridia > Oscillospirales > Oscillospiraceae > CAJOIG01. The sequence goes on along the minus strand of JAJQFY010000218.1, from coordinate 2,356 downwards.
GGCTGTGATGACAACCTTTTCTATGGATTGGTCGGAGGGTATCTCGTACATGACGTCCGTCATAACCTCCTCCACGATGCTCCGCAGGCCGCGGGCGCCGATCTCCATCTCAATGGCCTTGTCCGCGATAGCGGTCAGGGCGCTGGGTTCAAACTCCAGAGACGCACCGTCATAGTACAGCATGGTCTGATACTGCTTAACCAGGGCGTTTTTCGGCTCCGTAAGGATGCGGATCAGATCCTCCCGGTCCAGGCTCTCCATGACGGTAATCACCGGCAGGCGGCCAATAAGCTCCGGGATAATGCCGAATTTCATCAAATCGTGGCTCTGGACGTGGGACAGTATCTCCCCCATATCCTTTTCCTTTTTGGAGGCCACCTCGCCGCCAAAGCCCATGCTCTTGCGGTCAATACGGTTTTCGATGATCTTTTCCAGACCGTCGAAGGCGCCGCCGCAGATGAACAAGATGTTGGAGGTGTCCACACGAATGAACTCCTGCTGGGGGTGCTTCCGTCCGCCCTGGGGCGGCACGGAGGCCACCGTCCCCTCCAAAATTTTCAAAAGTGCCTGCTGAACGCCCTCGCCGGACACGTCCCGGGTAATGGAGGCGCTTTCGCTCTTGCGGGATATTTTGTCCAGCTCGTCGATATAGATAATGCCATGCTCCGCGCTCTCCACGTCGAAGTCCGCCGCCTGCAACAGCCGCAGCAGGATGTTTTCCACATCCTCCCCCACATAACCGGCCTCGGTCAGGGTGGTGGCGTCCGCGATGGCAAAGGGAACGTTCAGCATCCGGGCCATGGTCTGGGCGAAAAGGGTCTTGCCGCTGCCTGTGGGGCCGATCAGCAAGATGTTGGACTTTTGCAGGTCAACGTCTGCATTGCCCCCGTACAGGCTTCGCTTGTAGTGGTTGTACACCGCCACGGACAGGGCCACCTTCGCCCGCTCCTGGCCGACAATATACTCGTCCAGCGCCGCCTTGATTTCCCTGGGCTTTGGCATATTCCCAACGGACAGGCGCCCTATCCGGGTGTCCCGGTAGAAGGTGGGCTGCGGCTTTAGGCCGTATTCCTCGCCGATAATGTCCACGCACAGGCGGACGCACTCGTCGCAGATATACGCGTCGTTTCCGGCAATCATCCGCCCCGTCTGGGACTGGGGCTTGCCGCAGAAGCTGCATCGCAGCGTCTTTCTATCGCCGTCTCTCGGCATTCACTCGTTCCCCTTTATCTTTTATAGATGACCTTGTCGATAAGACCAAACTCCTTGGCCTCCTCCGCTGTCATAAAATTGTCCCGCTCGCAGGCGTCCACAATGACCTCGTAGGGCTGGCTGGTGTTCTCTGCCAGGATGTGGTTCATCCGCTCCTTGACGGTTTCCAACCGACGCAGATGAATGGCCATATCGGTGATCTGGCCCTGGGTACCGGCGGAGGGCTGGTGAATCATAATCTCCGCGTTGGGCAGGGCGATCCGCTTGCCCTTGGCGCCGCTGGACAGCAAAAACGCACCCATGCTGGCCCCCAGCCCCACGCAGATGGTGGACACGTCGCACTTGATATACTGCATGGTGTCATAAATCGCCATGCCCGCCGTGACGCTGCCGCCGGGGCTGTTGATGTAAAACTGTATGTCCTTGTCCGGGTCCTGGCCCTCCAGATAGAGAAGCTGGGCCACCACAAGAGAAGCGGTGGTGTCGTTTACCTCCTCCGACAGCATAATAATGCGGTCGTTCAGCAAACGGGAAAAAATATCATAGGAACGCTCCCCACGGGAGGTCTGTTCCACTACATACGGTACTAAGCTCATTATAGCATCGCTCCTTTCCATAAGAGCCTATCCATTTTTTGCCTGGCTTATTCCGCCGGGGTCTCGGCTTCCTCCGCCGGGGCCTCCTCCGCAGCGGGAGTCTCTTCCGCAGGCTCCTCCGCCACAGGCTCGGTGGGAACGCCGGTGTTGAAGATGATCTCCGCCGCCCGGCGGGACTTGATGTCGCCCACGATGGCGTCCACGGGAACGGCGCCCTTCACTGTCTCGATGCCCGCCTGATACTGGTCGGCCACCTTCTCGTACTCCGCGTCGATGTCCTCCTGGGAGACCTCGATGCCCTCCGCCGCAGCGACAGCGTCCAGCAGCAGCTCGGTTTTGACCCGGCGCTCCGCCGTGGGACGGCACTGCTCCCGGAAATCCGCCACGGTCTGACCAAGATACTGAAGATAGAGCTGAAGGTTCAGCCCGTTCATTTGCAGATTCTGGTCGTACTCATTGATCATGTTGTCGATCTGCTCCTCCACCATGGCGTCGGGAATGTCGGCCTCGATGGCGTCCCCGGCCTTGATGATCAGATTGTTCTGGAA
>JAJQFY010000231.1 GCA_021200935.1 Oscillospiraceae bacterium | reverse complement strand
CCGCCGCCAGCGACGCCAGCGCCCAGGCCCTGCGGCGACTGATTCTGGCGGGCTTCCAGTAAGCCCCAAAGCCCCCAGAGCAGGCCCGCCGCCGCCTGTTATCTCGCGGAACCGTTCATTATCTCTGGTATGCCGCAGTCCACACTGGCAAGCCGTGTCCGGCCCACGGGGACGGCTTGCACCCGGCACAGCCCCCTTCGTCGGCTCCGGCCTGATTCCGCCCTATTTTATAACAAATTGTTAATAATTATAACATTTCATTTATTATTCATGTTGCCCTGCTACAATTTTCCCAGGCTGAAATCACAAGAGCCAAGGGAGAACACAGCGCATGAACAAAGCACAGACCGTTAAGCATGACTTTTTGTGCGTGGGCTTCGCCAAGTGCGGAACCACCACCCTACAGCAAATCTTCAAGAACCACAGGGACATCTATCTGCCCGCCATCAAGGAGACCTACCTGTATTTCTCCAAGGGCTACGACTGGTACCTGAACCGATATTACGACAAGCACATCACCAAAAAGGCGGTGGGGGAGTTTAACCCCTGCTACACCATGGCGGTGAACACCCGCAGCACGGACAGCATTGCCCGGCAGATCCACCAGGACTTCGGCCCGGATATCAAGCTGATTTTTCTCCTCCGCAACCCGGTGGGCAAGCTGTTTTCCTGGTACAAATACGCCCTGCCCTACGGCTGGATCTATAAAAACCCGGCGGACAACCTGGTGCCCAGCATCGGGGCCGGCTTTGACCAGTATGTCCTGTCCCAGTTCCGCTATGACCAGGGCCAGGGCCGGGTTCTTCTGGATATGGGGGAAAATCCCCGAACCCACTACCCCCTGGAGGGGGAGTATGGAAAATATATCCAGTCCTTTCTCCAATTCTTTCCCCGGGAGAACATGAAATTTTTCCTGTTTGAGGAATTTATCCGGGACATGGAGACCCACTGCGGGGAGATTATGGATTTCATCGGCGTGGAGCCGGACCCCAATCTGGATTACAACGTGGCCGCAAACGAGGGGAAGCGGGCCCCCAAAAGCGCCCGCTCCATCTGGTGTATGAAGGCCCTCAGCCTGCTGCGCCACTGGTACAACAAATACGTCCCCTATCTGGGCTACGGCGTGGACAGGGCCGCCATGGCGCTGGAGAACAAAATCGAGTGCTGTCTGACAAAGTCCCTGACCGACCACAGCCAGATGGCCCCCGCCACCCGCAGGCTGCTGGAGGAATTTTACCGCAAGGACAAGGAGGCCGTGGAACAGCTTCTGGGCCGGGATTTGTCCGCCCTCTGGTACCCCTGAGGCTCACCCCCCCCAGGGAAAACGTCACCCGCCAATGCCCCTCCGTCAGCAGGCCGGATGTCCAGAAGCTGCCGTACAGGCGGCAGTCCGCCAGCTCCTCCGGCGCGACGGAGAACACAAATTCACAGTAGTCCTCCCGGCCACCGTCCCCCTCCTCGAAAAAGGAATAACCGGCCTCCGCCTCAATGATATTTCCCGCTGCGTCCACCAGGTAAACGTACCCGTGGTTATCGTATTCCAGGGCGTTTCCCACCGCGAGCTGTATGTGGAGCTTGCCCTCTATATATCCCAGCCCGGTTTTAAAGCCTGTCACGGGAAAATCCGCCGTCAACGCGTCGGCGCACAGCACTGTCACCGCGCCCTCCTCATAATCCGAACCCCAGCCGCTGTGGCCGGTTATCTCCTTCGTGCTTTCCGCCTGGGAAACATCGGCGAGTGCGGCGGGGATTTCCACATCCTCATAAACCGTTTTTTGGCTTAAAAACCGCCGGAGGGAAAACGTCACCTTGTCCCCCTCCATGGCCTCCCCGGCCAGGTTCGTCATGGTAATCAGGAAGGAGACCGTTTTCGTCTCCTCATCGAACCCTGCCAGCTCGCAGCAGCCCGCGCAGTCAAAGGGGGTGTTCAGGTCATAGCTGTCGAATAAATCCGTGGTCTCGTCCACCCGATCCCCCGTCAAATCCTGGAGGGTGACATATACCATGGCCGTGTCCCCCTGGATCCAGGCGGACACCACCTCCAGGCGTATCCCATCATATTCATCGCTCAGCCGCACCGGCTGGAAAAGCTGGGCGGCCTCCGGGGAGACATGATACAGCAGCCGGTACACCGTCTCCACCGTGGCGGCCAGGGCCGGAACGGACAGGACCAGGCAGAGCGCCGCCGCCATAGCCGCCGCCATAACCCGCCGCCGGACGGGAGCAAAACGGCCCCCCCCTCTTCTGTTTCCGTTCCGCGCTGCGGATAATCCGCGCCCGCATATCCTCCGGCATTTTGATCTGCCCTACAGATTCCTTTAGCTGCTCACACACCATACTCATAGATACTCCTTCCGATATTTTTCCTCCAGCAGCCGCCGCCCCTTTTGCAGCCGCATTTTCACGGCGGAGGGCGTCCGGCCTATCATCCCGGCGATGTCCTTGACCGGGTATTCCTCCACATAATACAGCAGCAGGACGATTTTGTACTTTTCCGGCAGCTCCATCAGCGCCTCCATCACGCCGCTGCTCTCCGGGCTGACATAGCCCAGGGCCTGCTCCATGGCGGTCTGGGGATGTCTCGCCCGAAACCGGCCCATGTCCCGGCACTGATTGACCGCCACCCGAATGAGCCACGCCTTTTCATGGGCCGGGCTTTGAAAGGCCGGGGCCTTGAGCATATACTTCACCGCCGTCTCCTGCACCGCGTCCTCCGCGTCGCTGTCGTTTCCCAGCATGGAAAGGCAGATGCGAAACAGCATATCTCCATGCTCCCTCACCATCCGCTCCACATCCGCCGGACGCCCCTGGGGATTTTCCGCTGTATCACCGCCTCCTGCCCTATATACGTTTCCAGGCCCCGCCTGGTCAATTTTTTTTTGAAAAAAGCTGCATCCAGCCATGTGGATGCAGCTTTTTGGTGTTGCGGAAGGGCTTATTGTATGGCGCTGGCCAGGGTTTCCAGCAGGGCGGAGACATCGGTGTCATAGTCGTATTCATAGCCTGTCATCAGAACCTGCACATCCTCCGCCAGCTCGACCCAGGCGCAGAAGTCCAGGCATCTGTCCCCATTGTCATAGGTGTAAACGACATACAGACAGGTGACATTCCGTCCGCCGACTGTGACGGTCTCCGGCCCGGAGATCTCTACGTCCGCGTAAAACTCCTCATAAATCTCAAAGCTGTCCCCATAGAAACACTCCATATTCTCCGCCGTGTAATCCCCATACAGGATGTAGTTCATCCAGGCATAGGTACTGTCCTCCAGGTCAAAGCAGAGATATTCGCTGTCAGAGCTGCCTGCGTCTATCTCATACCCCGCCGGGGCGGCGATATTCACCGTCACATTGGAATAGCTGTCCTCCAGGAGATAGAGTCCCTCCTCGGTCAGCGTCGGGGCGAAAACCTCCATCTCGTAGGTGACGGTGCAGCCGTCAAACTCCACCGCCTCCAGCAGCGTCCCCAGCAGGGCAGAGATATCGTCATAGGTCTCGCAGGGGTAGTCGTAGCCGTTTATGAGAATCTCCACGTCCTCGGTCAGCTCGACCCAGGCGCAGAAGTCCATGTACAGGATATCGTCCCCATAGGAATAGGTGACGGTCTGGCAGGTCACGTCCCGCCCGCCTGCGGAAATCGTCTCCGGGCCGGAGATGACTGCATTGTCGTAATACTCCTCATAGGAGTCGAACCAGTCCCCACAGTAGAACAGCATCTCATCCGCCGTGTAGTCTATATACAGGGTATAGTACATCCAGGCATAGGCGCTTTCCTCCTCCGCGTCAAAGCAGAGCCAGGTGCTGTCAGAGGAGTACGCGTCTATCGTGTGACCTGCCGGGACGGCGATATTCACCGATACAGTCTGCTCCGCCCAGGCCCCCTGCTCCTCGTCGTAGACAGACGCCCCGTCCGCCAGGACATAGGTGCCGTCCTCGTTTTGCACCAGCTCATCCTCGCCGCCGTAGTCCGCCAGCAGCTCGTCAAAGGAGACGGCGGACTCAATGACCTCCTCCGGCACGGTGATCTCATCCACGTTGTTGAAGCCGGTGTAGCTGGCCGTTATCACGCAGGGTTCCATGGAGAAGTCAATGCCGTCCTCCTCCGCCAGACCCAGGGACGACTCCACCACGGCGGTCAGGCTGTCCCCAAAGTCTACGGTGGCCTGCACCGGCAGCAGGGTCTCCGTATCCAGCCAGATGGTCTCCTCCACGGTCAGGGCGGAATAGTCCATCTCCCCCGCCAGGCTGGCAAGGCCCGTCTCCTCCATCAGGGTCTGCAAATTGTCCCCCTGAATCCGGCAGGTCAGCACAAAGCACTCGGCGCCGTTCACCTTCTGGGTTTCCTCCGCCAGGGTGCCGTTGGTGATCATGTTCAGCATGGTATAGCTCTCTACCGGGTCGGCGTCCAGCTCGACTTCCGTTTTATACCATTCGCCGTCCACGCCGGAATAGGTGACATAGACCCCATCCTCCAGCACCACATAGGTCTCCGTGGTGGTGGTCATGCTCTCCTCTTCATAATCGGCCTCATAGGTGACGGTGACGGTCACATAGGCGGCCTCCGGGTCGTTTGTCGCCTGATAGGTATAGTCCATGGCCGTGGCCACACGCTCCCCCTCAATGGTCATGTCCACGGTAAAGCTCATGTCCATGGTCATGCTGGAAACATTTTTCGTGTTCTCCTGCATGGCAGCCAGCAGGCTCTCCGCCGTCAGCTCCGCCTCTGCGGTCAGCTCCGCCTCTGCGGTCAGCTCTGCCTCCTCCGTGGTCTCGTTCTGGGTCTCCGCCGCCGCGTCCGCCGCATCTGCCGCGTCCGCGGCCTCCTGGGCCGCCTCTGTCACCGCGCTGCCGGTGCTGGTGCCGCACCCGGCCAGGGCCAGCAAAAGCAGCATGGCAAGGGCCAGCAAAAGGGCCGTTGTTCTTTTCATTATGCTCGTCTCCTTATCATTATCATTCTATAGTAGGGCTTCTGGGTACATCATACTATAAAAACCGCCGGTTGTCTCTTAAAATTTTATTAATCTCCCGGTAAAGCCCGTAAATTCTGGAAAAAATCCCGCAGGAGGGCGGCGCACTCCTCTTGCAGGACGCCGCCGTATATAGCGGGGCGGAAGCCGTAGCGCTCCTCGAAGAGGTTCAGCACGCTGCCGCAGGAGCCGGTGACAGGCTCCCTGGCCCCGTAGACCAGCACGGGCAGGCGGGCGTTTATCACCGCCCCGGCGCACATGGGGCATGGCTCCAGGGTGACATAGAGGGTACACCCCTCCAGCCGCCAGGTGTTCAGGGCCTGGCACGCCTGAGAGATGGCCTCGATCTCCGCGTGGCAGACGGCGCTGCGCCGTTCCTCCCGCCGGTTCCGGCCCCGGCCTATGACCTGGCCCTTCCGCACAACGATAGCCCCCACCGGCACCTCCCCGGCCTGGGCCGCCTCCCGGGCCAGGGCCAGGGCCAGGGCCATATAATCCTCCCGCTCCATGGTTTTTTCCTCTCTTATTCCGCCAGCTCCAAGCAGAAGCTGTAATTCACCGTGCCGCTGTAGCCCTCCGCGTCCTTCCAGACGGCTGTTACCTGGTAAACATACCCGGCCCGGGCCTCCATGGTTTCCCCATCCGTGGCTGCCGTCTGGACAACGAGCAGGTCAGAGACATTGTCCCAGTCGGTCTCCCAAAAGCTGTCGTCCCAGCACTGGACGGACACTGTGTCCGGGGTCATTTCAAACAGCAGGGAGACCGTGACATCCTCCTCCGTCACAGACAGGACGGGGATGTCCATCTCATACAGCGGGGCCGCGTCGGACTCTGTGCCCAGCACGGCGCCGCCGCTTTGATATTCCCAGGAATAGGTTCCCAGGGCCGCCGTGACCTGCTGCTCCTCAAAGCTCACCACCAGAATCGGAGGCTCCCCCAGTGCCATGGACTCAGAGCCAGTGCTTGTTCCGACAAAGCCCAGAACAACGGCGAGAAGAATGAAGAGCAGATTCAGCACCACGAAGGCGATCAGCACCCCGGCGGCCACCCGCCATATGCGCCTGGCCCGGCGGTTTTTCACCGCGAGCTGCTCATTGATGCGGGCGAGCTGCTCCGCCACGTCGCTGATGGACTCCTCCTGTACCGGGGGCGCGCCCAAAAGCTGGTTCACGGACACCTCGAAAAGCTCCGCCAGCCTTTGCAGCATTTCCGCGTCCGGGACGGACAGGCCCTTCTCCCACTTGGAGACCGTCTGCCGGACAACGTGCAGCCGGACGGCCACCTCCTCCTGTGTGAAGCCCCTGGACTTCCGCAGGGCCTTGATATTGTCGGATAACATAGAAAGCTCCTCCTATACGCTCAGATTTCGCCTTCATCATACAGGGAACCCCGCCCGTTGCACAAGCAACGGAAAGTAACATTGGCCCTGAAAATAAGATTTTATCCGATAAAAAGCACCCTTTCTATCGGATAAATTCCCAAAAATCACCGTGCGCCGCTTTGCAGACTACCACCCGCAGGCGCATCAATCGGAATCATTTTTCCCGGCGGCGTGTACGTCGGGAAAAATTCCTCTCGGCCTGGGACTACCGTCCGCAGACGGTGTGCAACGCGCAACCGCGCACAGCGCGGCTCTTAGCGCGTGCAGTGTGCGGCTTGCCCGCCAAAGGCGGGCAAGCCGTGCGCGGTTCAGGCCGCTTTTAATTTTTTATAAAAGCAAAGCTTTTATAAAAAATTAATTCGTTCCGTCCTCCACTACCTCCCCCGCGTTGCTGCTGTCGGCGGCCAGGGACAGGATGGTGGTACGCAGGGTGGACATGGAGCCGCTGTCGCAGACATAATAGGTTCCCACCACCTGCTGGATGGTATCTCCGATGAAGTGCAAAATCGGCCCGGAGCCGTCGGACAGGGTGACGGATATGGTGATGGTGTCCCCCTCCGCCTCGGTCTGGGACTGGCTGGTGACGGTCATGGCGGTGACGGCCTGAACCAGGGAGGCCGCCGTGTCCCCGCTCAGGGTGAGGTAGCCGCTCTGCCCCTCGATGGAATAGCTGACGTACACCCCGGAGACCGTCAGGTCGCCGGTTCCGGCAGCGGCCTCCGCCGCCGTCTCGAAATCCTCCCGCAGGCCGGTGATCAGCCCGCCCTCAAAGGCCTCCGTGGTGGTCTGCGGCACAATGGTGACGCTGGACAGCGCCTCCGTGCCGCTGAGCCAGTAGTACACCGGCCCATAGTCGCTGGAGACCGTCACCGTCAGGCAGGAGTCTGTGAAGGTGAAGGTATAGGCCGTCCCATCGGACATGGTGAAAATATAATCCGTATAGGTGGTCAGGTCGATGTTCTGGTCGGGGCTTGCCTCCACGCTGGTGACGGTAGCGTTGGCGAGAGGGCTGAACACGGTGCGGATGGTCTCCTCATCGGTGGCGGTCATGGTGGCCCCCCCATTGGTGCGGCGGCCCACGGAGACGGGAAGGTTCTCCTCAAACCCGTCCGCGAAGGCCCGGACGCTGTCGTCAAAATACAAATCGAACAGGTCATAGCCGCTGTCATACACCGGGAAGGTCAGGGCAAACAGGGCCTCCCCGCCGGTATAGGTATAGCTGCCCGTGTAGGTGGTCAGCACCGACCCGTTAAAGGTGACGGAATAGACCGCCCCGTCAGACATGGTGAAGGCGTAGGTGCAGCTCGTCCCCTCCTGGGCGGCGTCCTCCTCCGCCCGGCCTGTTACGGTCACGCCCTTCAGGGCGTCGCAGGCGGCGATAATGGAAGCCCGGTCAAACACCGGGGAGGCGCTGCCGTCCCCCTCCTGGCAGCTCAGGGCCACAGGGGTGTCCTCATAGTAATTGCTGCCGAACTCATCCCAGCCCATGAAGGCATAGAAGGACTTCTCTGTAAAATCCCCCGCCTCCGCCTGGTCAAGCTGGGGGCTGATGGACGCCGTGGCCGACGTGTCCTCCGACGACCCAGGCATAATGCTTACAAAGCTGCCGCAGGCGGTCAGCGCCAAAAGCATGACAACACCGCAGCACAGCGCAATGATTTTTTTCATATCCCGTCCCATCCTTCCGATGAAATGGCGTTGGTTTTCTACGCACAATCTTAGAATTTACCGGCTGATATCGATCTGTCACAGCCGTCTGGGGTTATTATAGCATAGCTTTTCCATTTGGAAAAGAGGTCATATGACCGTCACGTCAAAGGCTCCCGCCTCTCTGTCCACGGTGCAGCGGACGGTCTGGCCGCCGCCGGTGCGGGTGAAGGTCAGCCTGCCGCCCCCCGCCTGCTGGAAGCGGATGTCCCCCACCCGCAGGGCGGGGAGGCTGTTTTTCATCTGGGCCAGGGAGCGGTACAGCGCCTGCATTTTCCCGTCCTCGCGGCCCCAGGGGAAGGGCAGGCGGCACATGGGGTCAGGCCCGCCGGTCATACCGGCCTCGTCCCCGTAATAGATAAGCGGGGAGCCGGGCAGGGCGAACTGCAAAAAGGCGGCGACCCGCCGCTCCTTCTCCCCCGGCAGGAGGGTGCCGATGCGCTGGGTGTCGTGGGAGCCGAGAACGGTCATGCAGCAGTCCAGCGCCCCGGCGGGGTAATGCTCCGCAATGGTCATCACCGTCTCCGCCAGGCTCTCGCCCCCCTCCCGGCCAGAGGCAAAGGCCATAATGGGCTTGCGGAAGGGGTAATTGATGGCCCCGTCCAGCTCCGCGCCGGTGAAATAGGCGCGCTGTACCCCGTAGCTGATTTTGTTGGACACGTCCTCCCACACCTCGCCGATGACCACGGCCTCCGGCTTTTCCGCCTTCACCCGGCGGCGCAGGGCAGCGATAAACTCGTCCGGCAGCTCGTCCGCCACGTCCAGGCGGAACCCGTCCGCCCCCAGGCGGAGCCATTTGGCCACTACCCCCTGCTCTCCCAGGATAAATTCCATATAGTCCGGGTCCATCTCGTTGACACAGGGGAGGGTGCCAAAGCCCCACCAGCAGGTGTATTTTGTGGGAAACTCCTGGAAATCATACCATTTATAATAAGGTGAGTCAGGCCCCGCCGACACCGCGCCCCCGCCGAAGTGGTTTTCCCCGTCGAAATAGACGCTGTCCCGCCCCGTGTGGGAAAACACCCCGTCCAGCACCACCCGCAGGCCCCGCCTGTGGGCCTCCCGGCACAGGCGGACGAAATCCTCCTCCGTCCCCAGCATAGGGTCGATGCGGGTGTAGTCCGCCGTGTCGTACCGATGGCTGGAGGCGGCCATGAAGATGGGGTTCAGGTATATCACATTCACCCCCAGCCCGGCGATATACTCAAGCTTTTCCGTGATGCCCTTCAGGTTCCCCCCGGCGAAGTCAGAGGCGTCCCGGGAGGCGGGGACAAAGCTGTCAAAATCCCGGAGAATATAGGGTTCCAGCTTGCCCGTCAGGTCGCAGTCCCCGCTTTTGGCGAAGCGGTCTGGAAATATTTGGTAATATACCGCCCCCCGGAAGCTCTCCGGCGGCTGGTAATCCGCCGGAAGGACAGAGAACTGCCACCGCTCCCCCAGGCCCATGTTGGTGCCGTCCCCGGCCTTAAACAGGTCGAAATCCCCGTTTTTGTCCCAGATGTGGAAGCAGTAGAAATACAGCCCCGGTGTCTCCGGGGTAAAGCGGCCCCGGAACAGGTCGTAATCCCCCGCTGTCTCTGTCTTTTCCAGGGGAACCGCCAGGCCCTCCGCCGTCAGCATGACCTGCCAGGCCCCGCACTCCGCGGGGATATGGAGGCAGACCTGACATTCCTGCCCCGCCCAAACCGGGCCAAAGGGCTTTTTATACGCCTCGTCCCGGCTGTTGTATAAGATTCTCATCCGCGCCCTCCTATGGGAAATTGTCGTTTCCCCATTATAACACAAGGCCGTCTGTGTGGAAAGGGCCGCCGTCCGGGCATTTTTCTCCAAAAAAACGTCCCAGCCTATTGACAAATACCCCCACGGGGTATATAGTAGAGGCAGCCGGACATATCGGTATACTATTATAATATAAAGGGGGCAGCCAGATGGGCGAGCCGGAATATTGCAGCCATTGCAGCATGAGAACAAAGGAGAGGCCAGAGGAGGAATATAAAAAGCTGATGAACCGCCTCAACCGCATTGAGGGGCAGATTCGGGGGCTGAAGGGAATGCTGGAGCGGGACGCCTACTGCACAGACATTCTGGTGCAGTCCTCCGCCGTGTCGGCGGCCCTCAGCTCCTTTAATAAAGAGCTGCTGGCGAACCACATCCGCACCTGCGTGGCCCAGGACATCCGGGAGGGCCGGGACGAGGTCATCGACGACCTGCTGGCCACCCTGCAAAAGCTGATGAGATAGGAGGAATTTTTTATGGAACAATATACAGTCACCGGCATGAGCTGCGCGGCCTGCTCCGCAAGAGTAGAAAAGGCGGTGTCCAAGGTGCCGGGCGTGACGGGCTGCTCCGTCAGCCTGCTGACAAATTCCATAGGGGTAGAGGGCAGTGCCTCCCCCCAGGCTGTCATAGCCGCCGTGACGGCGGCGGGGTACGGGGCGGCCCTGAAGGGCGGCTCCGGCGGCGGAAAAAGCGTCTCCTCCGCCTATGCCGCGGAGGAGGAGGCCCTGCGGGATCACGACACGCCGGTGCTGAAGCGGCGGCTCATTGTATCCGTCGGATTTCTGCTGGTGCTGATGTACTTCTCCATGGGTCACATGATGTGGGGCTGGCCCCTGCCCGCCTGGTTTGAGGGAAATCATGTGGCTATGGGCCTGGTGCAGCTTCTGCTGTGCGTCGCCGTCATGGTAATAAACCAGAAGTTTTTCATCAGCGGCTACAAGAGCCTCGCGAACCGCGCTCCCAATATGGACACCCTGGTGGCGCTGGGTTCCTCCGCCTCCTTCGCCTGGAGCGTATACGCTCTGTTCGCCATGACGGACGCCGTGGTAAGGGGCGATGAGGCCCTGGTGATGACCTATATGGACGAGTTTTATTTTGAGTCTGCCGCCATGATTTTAACGCTGATCACCGTGGGGAAGCTGCTGGAGGCCCACTCCAAGGGCAAGACCACAGACGCCCTGAAAAGCCTGATGAAGCTGGCCCCCAAGACTGCCGTCCTTCTGCGGGACGGGGCAGAGGAGACCGTACCCATCGACCAGGTGCAGAAGGGGGATGTGTTCGTGGTGCGCCCCGGGGAGAACATCCCTGTGGACGGGGTGATTTTGGAGGGGGCCAGCGCCGTGAACGAGTCCGCCCTGACCGGGGAGAGCATCCCCGTGGACAAGGGGGCGGGGGATACAGTTTCCGCCGCCACGGTGAATCAGTCCGGCTTCATCAAATGCCAGGCCACCCGCGTGGGGGAGGACACCACTCTTTCCCAGATTATTAAAATGGTCAGCGACGCCGCCGCCACCAAAGCCCCTATCGCCAAGGTGGCGGATAAAGTATCCGGGGTGTTCGTCCCGGCGGTCATCACCATCGCGGTGATCACCACGGTCATATGGTTGCTGGTGGGGCAAACATTCAGCTTCGCCCTGTCCCGGGGCATTTCCGTGCTGGTCATCTCCTGCCCCTGCGCCTTGGGCCTTGCCACCCCGGTGGCCATTATGGTAGGAAACGGCAAGGGCGCCAAAAACGGCATCCTGTTTAAAACCGCCGTCTCCCTGGAGGAGACGGGCAAAACACAGATCGTGGCCCTGGATAAGACCGGCACCATCACCAGCGGGGAACCCCGGGTGACGGACCTGGCCCCGGCGGAGGGCTTTACAGAGGCGGAGCTTCTCGCCGTCGCCTACGCCCTGGAGGCCAAAAGCGAGCATCCCCTGGCAAAGGCAATTCTTCTGCGCGCCGCCCAGGAGGGAATCACCCCGGCGGAGGTGACGGATTTCCAGGCCCTGCCCGGCAACGGGCTTTCCGCCCGGCTGGACGGGGAGCCGGTGGTAGGCGGCAGTATGCGCTTCATCGGCGGGCAGACAGAGATTCCCGCCCCGCTGCTGGCCCAGGCGGAGGATTTTGCCGAAAACGGCAAGACCCCCCTGCTGTTCACCAAGGGGGGCCGTCTGGCGGGCGTGATCGCCGTGGCGGATGTAATCAAGGAGGACAGCCCCCAGGCTGTCCGGGAGCTGCAAAGCATGGGCATCCAAGTAGTCATGCTCACCGGGGACAACGAGAGAACCGCCCGGGCCATTGGCCGCCAGGCCGGGGTGGATCAGGTCATTGCCGGGGTGCTGCCCGACGGGAAGGAGGCCGTCGTCCGCCGTCTGCGGGAATACGGCAAGGTCGCCATGGTGGGGGACGGCATCAACGACGCCCCGGCCCTGACCAGGGCGGACATAGGCATCGCCATCGGCGCGGGGGCAGACGTGGCCATCGACGCGGCGGACGTGGTGCTGATGAAAAGCCGTCTGGCCGACGTACCCGCCGCCATCCGCCTCAGCCGGGCCACGCTGCGGAACATCCACCAAAATCTATTCTGGGCCTTTTTCTATAACAGCATCGGCATCCCCCTGGCCGCCGGGGTGTTTATCGCCCTGACCGGCTGGAAGCTGAACCCCATGTTCGCCGCCGCCGCCATGAGCCTGTCCTCCTTCTGCGTGGTGTCGAACGCCCTGCGGCTGAATTGGTTCGACCTGCGAAGCGACAGGCATGACCGCCGGGTAAAGCGGGAGGCGGCCCTCCCCGACCTCTCCGCCCAGCCGGAGCCGGGAAGCGCCGGAGCCGCCGGTTCCGCCGTCATCCACGTCAAGGGCATGATGTGCGGCCACTGCGAGGCCCGCGTGAAGCAGACCCTGGAGGCCCTGCCCGAAATTCAGTCCGCCGCCCCCGACCACGAAACCGGCGACGTCCCCGTCACACTCTCCGCTCCCCTGAACAAAAAAGCCGCCAAATCCGCCGTCCAGGCCGCAGGCTACAAAGTGACCGGGTTTACGGAATAATACGGAATAATCGTGTGGGCGCTATAGTAAAGCAGTGCTTTGCTATAGCGCCCATCTTATTTTTCCCTGTTTGCCTCAAAACAGCTCCATCAGCTTCTGCCAGAAGGTGGTCTCCTGCTCGGTCTCGGTGGTTGTTTCCGTTGTCGTCTCGGTCTCGATGGCGGGAGTGGTGATGACGAACTGGACGGCCTCCACGGCGGTGTTTTTCCCGGAGACGAAGGAGGTGATCTCTGTCTCCCCGCCGGTGACGCTGGCCAGGAGGTCGTCTATCTGCTCCTGGATGGTCTCATCCATGCCCTCGGTCTCCTCCCGCATGGCGGCGGTTCCCTCCTTCAGCTCCTCTGTCCCGCCGCAAAGGGCCTGGACAGCCTCCAACAGGGCCGCCACGCCGCTGTCAAGCTGGCCCGCCCCGTCGGTCAGGGTGCCGGTGGCCTGGTAGATGGACACGATGCCGGCCAGAAGCTCCTCCACCCCGTCGTACAGGGCGGAGGCCCCCGCCGTCAGGGCGCCGCTGCTCTCCGTCAGGGCGCTGACACCGGCGGAAAGCTGCTCGCAGCCCGCCAAAATCTGTGCTACCCCCTCCGTATAGTCCTCAATGCCCGCATCCAGCCCGTCATATTCCTGGGCCAGGGCGTCGATGGCGGCGGTCAGGGCGGATACCTGCCCCTCCAGGGCCGTCAGGCTATCGGAAAGCGCCTGGGACACCGTGTCCATAAAGGTCTCGATTTGAGCAATGGCCTCGCTGTTGCTCTCCAGGAGGGTGACAAGTCCGTCCGCAAGGGCCACCCCGTCCGCCACCGTCATGTCAATGCCCATGCCGCTGAGGGCGGCGTTGACAGCCGCAGTGGTGACGCCGCCCAGGCCCCCGGCGATCCCCGCCAGGCTCTCAAGCTGCTGGGCGGCGGCCTGGTTCTGGGCCGTGAGGGCGTCCAGAGACGCTTCCATGGTCTGGGCCGTAGCCGTCAGGGTCTCGATGGTATCGGAGGAGGCGGTTACACCGGCCAGGGCCGATTGCAGCGCGGCCAGGGCCGCCTTCACCTGGGCGGAGCCGTCGGTCAGCGCCTGGGACTGGCCGTCCAGGGCCTCCAGCCCCGCCTGAAGCTGGGCCACCCCCTGGTTCAGGGTCTCCAGTCCCGCCTCCAGGGCCGCCGCCCCATCGGTCAGGGAGGCAGCCCCGGCGCTGGCCGTCTCCGCCCCCGTTTCCAGCTCACCCGTCCCGGATTCCAGGGCGGCGGCTCCGGCGGTCAGGCTCCCGGTGCCGGAGGCAAGGTCTGTCTCCACGCTGGATTCCAGCCCGACGGCGCCCTCGTCCAGCTCCGCCGCGCCCTCGTCCAGCGCCTGGATGGCCTCTATCAGGCTCGTGACCTGCTCCATCAGCGCCTCATCGTCCACCTCCACCTCCAGGGTGAGGGGAACGCCGTTGATGTCGATGCCCTCCATCTCGAAATCCGTCACCGCGGCGGTGATGATATACTCCTTCTCCGTCCCCGGCAGTACGGTGTAGGTGAGCTGCTTGTCGCCCCCCACGTTGGCAACGGTGGCCCCCTCCGCCGTAATATCGGCGCAGAGCGCCGTGTCCAGGGTCAGGCTTATCTGCAAAGCATAGCCCTGGAAGAAATCCCCGGCGCAGGCGGTGTTCTCCCCCACGGACAGGGTAATTTCCAGCTCGCCGCTCCGCCCCGCCAGGTCGGCGGCGGCGTATTCCACCCCGTCCAGATAGTAATGAATTTCAAACGTCCAGGGGAGCTGGGCGTTTTCCAGCGTCCCCTCGTAATACAGCTTTCCCGCCTCCGCCTGGATGGTGACGACGCCGTCCTCATACACAATTTCGTCCGTGGTGGTCATATTCCGCAGGGCGCTGTAATCCCCGTAGTCCGTGATGGTTCCGGCCTGGGCCAGGTCGAAGATATTCACCACATACACCGCCTCCACCGCGCCGCTGCCGTCCAGGGAGGCATAGACCACTTCCTCCTTGGGGGTGCTTTCCGCCCCCAGGGCGGGACAGGCCAGCCCCCCGCACAGCACGGCGGCAAGACAAAGGGCCGCGGCCCGTTTCCATTGCTTTCTCATGTCAGGATGCCTCCTTCTGCAAGCTTTTCTTCCGCCCTTTGGGGCGGTTCCCTTTGATAAACACCCCGTCAAACAGGGTAAGCAGGCCCGGCAGCACCAGCAGCACACTGAGCAGGGAGAAGATAGTACCCCGCCCCAGCAGCAGCCCAAGCTGGGCCAGAAGCTGGTTGGAGGACATATACCCCATCAGAAGCCCCACCACCGTCAGCACACTGCCGGAGGTCAGAATGGACACCATCACCCCGGCCACGGTATGCACCACGGCCTCCCGCTTTTCCATGGTCTGCCGATTCTCCCGGTAGCGGTCGGTCATCAGAATTGCATAGTCCACCGTGGCCCCAAGCTGTATGGCGCTGATAATCAGGTAGACGATGTAGAAAATCGGCTGTCCGGCAAAGTAGGGAACCGCCAGGTTTATCCAAATGGCCGTCTCAATGCACAGCACCAGCAGCACCGGCAAAATCACCGACCGCTGGGTCAGCAGCAGCACCAGAAACACCGCCCCGATGGCCACCAGGTTCACCCGGAGCATATCGGACTGCACCGTGGTCATCAAATCGTAGGTACTGACCCCCTGCCCCGCCAGATAGTAGCTGTCCGGGTAATATTCCTGGGCCACCGCCCGGATCTGCTCCACCACCGCGAAGGTCTCATCCCCCTCATAGGGTACGTCCACGGAGATGACAAACCGGCTGTAGTTCTCGCTGACAAGCTGGCGCATGGTACTCTCGTCCAAATATTCCAGGGGTATCTCCGCCCCGGCGGCGTCCACATAGGAGATAATGGCGGTGACATGCTCCAGCTCGTGCAGGCTGTCAGAAAGGGCGGTCTGGGTGGCCGTGTCTGTCCCCGGCACCAGCAGCACATAGGTGTCGCTCTGGCCGAACACCTCCTCGACGGCGGCGGTGTCCGCCCCCAACTGGGTATCCTCCCCGAAGGTGTGGGAGGAGCCGTAATAATAGGTGTTGGAGCCGGAGGCCAGAAACGCCGGTATCACCGCCAGGGCGAAGACCACCGCCAGCGGGAGGGTGATTTTGTGGATCACCCGGCCCACCACCGCCAGCCGAACCTGGGGAACCCGGTGGCGGAGCCTGTCCGTCAGGGGGTACGCCGCCAGCAGCAGGGCAGGGGTAAACAAAAACACCGTGACCAGGCTGACCCCGATCCCCTTGGCCAGGGCCAGGCCCAGATCCGCCCCCAGGCGGTACTGCATCAGCGCCAGCGCCAAAAAGCCGATGACCGTGGTCAGGCCGCTGGACAAAATCGAATCCGTGGAGCGGCACAGGGCCGTCACCATGGCCTCCTCCACGTTTGCCGTCTCCTCCCGGCACTCGTCAAAGCGGTGGAGCAGAAACACGGAGTAGTCCAGGGACACCGCCATCTGCAAAATGCTCCCCGCCGCGTTGGTGACAAAGGATATCTCCCCGAAAATCAGGTTCGTCCCGGCGTTGATTACAACGGCAACGCCAAGCCCCGCCAGCACCAGGAATGGCTCCAGCCAGGAGCTAGTGGTCAAAAACAGCACCAGCATGGCGAAGGCCACCCCGAAAATCGCCACACGCCGAACCTCCGCCGTGGTGCTTGTTTCAGATATGGCGGTGGACACGGCGCTGCCGGTCATGGCGTTTTCATCCCCGATCACGGCCCGGATCTCGTCCACGGCGGCGATATAGTCCTCCTCCGCCCCGATGGTCAGGGTGAGCAGGGCGGCCCCGTCCTTGTAATAGGTCTCCACCGTGGCCGTGTCCAGGGTAGCCAGGGGGGCGGTGACGTCCGCCGCGTCGTCCAGCCAGGTGACGGAGGTGACGCCCTCCACCGCTTCAAGCCGCTCCTTGTATTCCAGCGCCTCCGGGATGGTCACGTCATAGAGCATGACCCGGACGTTGGGGATTCCCCCGGAAAACTCCTCCTCCATCACCTCCAGGGAAACGGTGGAGGCCGAGTCCGCCGGGAGATAGTCGTTTACGTCGTAATTGACCCCCACCTGCCCCTGCAGCACCAGGCACACCGCCGCCGCCAGCAGAAACAGCGCCAGAATCAGCCGCCTGCCCTTGACCACCCCTGTGAAAAAGCCTTTCATAGCCCGTCCCCCCAAGCCCGGGCCACGGGAACAACCTGCATACGCACCCTTTCCGCCTCCTGTTTTCAGATTTTCCATGACTGCATTATACCCCCGCCGGTGCAAAAAATCATTGTACAATCACCCCGCCCTGTGTAAGGAATGCAAAAAGGGGGCGTCCCCGCCCCCCTGGCCCTTATGGATAGGGCCGCCGCTCGTTTGTCAGGCCCAGCAGATAGTCCGTGCCGGTGCCGTGGATTTTTGCCAGTTGAATCAGCACCTGGGTGGGAATGTCGTTCTCTCCCGTCTCGTATTTGGAATAGCCCGTCTGACTCATCCCCAACTGCTTCGCCATCTTCGTCTGGTTCCAATCCTTGTCCTCCCGCAAATCTCGTATCCTGGGGTACATCGTTTCATCACCTCAGGAACAAGCATAATTTAATCTGTTTTAGAGTACTAACTTTTAACCTGAAATAGGGTATTTTGTCGGCTTCTGGTGTAATTGCTATAAAATAGAAATTAATTCTGGACGTCCAATACTTAAATCTATGAGGAGGAAAAACCCATGAAAACGACCATGAAGCGCATTTTTGCACTGATCCTGGCAATCGTTCTGACTGTCGGGGTCGTCCCAGTCAGCGCGGCGGCCTCTGTCAGTCTGCCGTCCGTCACCACCAGCAGCTACGTCTACTGCTATCCCCAGAGCAGTACCACGCTGTACACGAACACTGGCCTGACCAAAACCTATAAGACCATCAGCGCCAGCACGAAATGCTACATTGTCGGCATTTCCAGCAACTACGTCAAGGTGCGCCTGAGCGCCAGCGGCACCACCTACTACGCCAAGCCCTCCGCCTTCAGCGGCGGGACGCTGAGCGATAAGGTGGCCATTGGCTCCTACACCGCCACCACAAGCGTTAAAACCTACCGCTCCAAGGGTACGACTATCAGCTTTGGCACCATCGACAAGGGCGATAAGGTATATGTGGTCTATGAGCCAAATAACTCCGAATGGATACAGGTGATATACCCGGACTCCGGCGGCAAGACCTATTACATGGCGTGGTGTAAGATCGGGAATTTGTACACCGGCGGCTTAACGCTGAGCAGGAGCAGCGCCACGCTGTACGGCACAGGGCAGACGACCACCGTACAGGCCAGCTCCCCCAGCTACCTGGGCCTGACCGTGTCCTGGTCCTCCTCCGCCACCGGCGTAGCCACCGTGAGCCAGACCAGCAAGTCCAGCGGCAGCAGCACAGCTACCGTCACTGCCAAGACCTCTACCAATAACAAAACCGCTACCATCTCCGCGAAATTCTATAACGGCAACACCCTGGTAGCCACAAAAACCATGGGGGTGACAATCAAAAGCGGTTCCCTTTCCCTCAACACCAGCAGCGTCACTATTTCCTCTGTCGGCGGTACATCAACGCTGAAGGCGACCTATACCCCCACGTCCGGGTATGTGACCTGGTCTTCCTCCAAGACTAGCGTGGCCACTGTAAACAGCTCCGGCAAGGTGACAGCCAAAGGCAAAGGCACCGCGACCATCACCTGCACCCTGTATAACAGCAGCGGGAAGAAGATAAACTCTACAACAGCAACGGTAACGGTTGGTAGTAGCAGCAGTAGCAGTAGTTCAAGCAGTTCGGGCACAGTAACGTTAAACACAAATAACTTCACTCTGAGTTCCGATGGAGCTACTAAAACACTTACAGCAACAACCTCCACAGGAAAAATTACTTGGACATCATCTGACGCTTCAGTCGCCACCGTGAGCAGTTCAGGAGTAGTAAAGGCTGTAGCCAATGGAACGGCAACTATTACAGCAACCTCCGCCGGTGGTAAAACCGCCTCCGCTAGAGTAACCGTGAAAAATTGCTCTACTACAGCAAAAAAAGTACAGGCACGTTTGGATCAAATTGCAGCCGGTGCTTACGATGCAAAAACAGAAAAATACTATTACGATGAGAATGGCAAAAAAGTAACCTACAAATACACCCTATCTGTGGGCAATTACTATAATGGATCCGGCCAATGTAAAGGGTATGCACAACAAGTATTCAAAATTTTGTGGGGTGTTACACCTGGTTCAACCAATACAACCAGCGCAGATAGATGCAAACTGTACAGTGTTGATGGTGTTAAACTAACAAAAACATTAGAGAGCGTAACCGAAACCTCCGTCAAATCATTCTTTATGAATAATGCAAAGGCAGGGGATTTCATACAGATGCAAAAAAGTACAGCCTCTTACACTAGTGATGGAACGAAATATTATCCGGCGCATT
Organism: Oscillospiraceae bacterium; assembly: GCA_021200935.1. Classification (GTDB taxonomy): domain Bacteria; phylum Bacillota; class Clostridia; order Oscillospirales; family Oscillospiraceae; genus CAJOIG01. The sequence continues at coordinate 3,114 of JAJQFY010000231.1, read as the reverse complement.
CCGCTATTGTATATTCTGTTAGTTCCGAGGGCGTGACATGGCTGGAGGCCAACGTAATGGCAAGTACCTACGGAGGGAACTATATCGTTAAACGCACCCGAACATGGAAGCAACTGGCTTCCGAATGGGGAAAAATATCGATTTACACCGCAAGTAATTATTCATTAACTTCATATTCGTAATTATAAAGTTTTCTCCATAATAAGAATCGAAATTTCTTTTAGACCGCTATCGCTTCTTAATTAAATATCCCAAAAATCTTTCTATACGCAGCCAATCCGGGAACCCTCGTTCCCGGATTGGCCTCTAAAATTTAACACACAGGAGATTCTGCCGAGGCTTCGGACATTCAGCAGCTCAATCTGTCGGACTATACCCCCTTCGGACGATGGCACCAGCACCAGCGCAGCAACCGCCCCTACCACCGGGGACAACACCCACCCGGCCCTGTGGCTTATCCTGGCCCTGGCCTGCGCGGGGGGCGTGGTCTGCGTGGCCCTGACAGCGAAGCAGCGCCGGGCAGGGAACAAATAACCGGCCATATCCCCAACAACCCATATACCCCAAGAGGCAGTATCACCCGATACTGCCTCTTTCGTTTCCCGCCCCAGCTCAGCGGAAAATTGTGTCAACAGCGTTGACACTTTTTCCTCGTCCCTGTATAACTCATAAAACTGCTTCATTCTGTAAAGCCCCCGGCGATTGAAGCCTTTCAGATCAGGATAGTTTTCAGCAAAGAAATCTGCCAACTCAGCGCAAAAGTGTTCCATGGCGCAAAATTGCTCAAAGTCCCCTTGACGCCGGGGCGAGGGACTGGTATACTTTAGGCAGCGCAAAAGCGTTCCATGGTGCAAAATTGCTCAAAGCGATTTTATTTTGTGTTATATTTCCTTTAATTTTTGGATAATATAGGGCGTAGGAAAGGATGGTGCCTGTCATGGTCATTCAGCGAACCCGGTATTTAAACAAGCTAATCGCCAAGAAGGAGAACGGCCTGATTAAGGTCATCACAGGCATCCGCCGGTGTGGGAAATCCTTTTTGCTGTTCGAGCTGTACCACGGCTGGCTGGTGGAAAACGGGGTCAGAGAGGATCACATCATCGAGCTGGCCCTGGACGAGGCGGCCAGCGCCAGGTATCGGAACCCTCTGGAGCTGGACAGCTACCTCCGCCGCCTGGTCTCCCCGGAGGCCCCAGGCCAGGGCGGGGATTTGCAGAAGTACTATATTTTCCTGGACGAGATTCAAAAGGTATCGGAAATCCAGAACCCCTATGTGGACGACCCCGGCGCGAAAATCGGGTTTGTGGACGTGCTGCTGGGGCTGATGAAGCTGAAAAACGTCGATTTATACGTGACCGGCAGCAACTCCAAAATGCTCTCGTCAGACATTTTGACCGAGTTTCGGGGCCGGGGGGATGAGATACGGGTCAATCCCCTGACCTACAGCGAGTTTTACGCCGCCTACCCAGGGGAGAAGCGGTACGCCTGGCGGGAGTATTTCACCTACGGGGGTATGCCCCTGGTGGTGCCCATGAAAACCCACGAGGAGAAAAGCAAATACCTGAAGGATCTGTTTTCCAAAACCTACCTGTCAGACGTTTTGGAACACAATAAGATACAAAACGACCGGGCGGTATTGGAGGATTTGCTGAACATTGTGTCCTCCTCCATCGGCTCGCTGACGAACCCGCGGAAGCTGGCCAACACCTTCCAAAGCGTGAAGCAGGTCAGCATCCGCCCCAACACCATAAGCCGCTATCTTGATTTTTTCATCGACGCGTTTATTCTCCGAAAGGCGTACCGCTACGACATCAAGGGCCGGAAATATATGGATTCGCCCCTGAAATACTATTTCACGGACGTAGGGCTTCGCAACGCCCGGCTCAATTTCCGGCAGCAGGAGGAGAACCACATTATGGAAAACATCCTCTACAACGAGCTGACCGCCAGGGAGTTTGACGTGGACGTGGGCGTGGTGGAATACAGCCGCAGAGACCCGGCGGGAGGCAGGAGCCGGTCTCAGCTTGAAATCGACTTTGTGGCCAACAAGGGCAGCCGCCGGTATTACATTCAGTCCGCGCTGACGGTGGCGGAGGAGGAAAAGCGGCAGCAGGAGATTAACTCCCTGTTGCGTGTGGCAGATTCCTTCAAAAAAATCGTCGTAGTCAGGGACAGCATCATGCCCTGGCACGACGACAACGGCATACTGTACATCGGCATCGAGGATTTTCTGCTGGACGAGACCGCCATGGATTTTTAAGGCGTCTCTGATGAAAAAGCCAGGAGCAAGGCGCTGTACACGCCCTGCTCCTGGTTTTGTTATATCTCCCGCTTTGGCTCGGCCATGATGGTTTTCTGGTCGGTATAGACCACCATGCCGGGTCTTGCGCCGTGGGGCTTTTTTACAAAACGGGCCTCCGTTACGTCCACGGGGACCCGGCCCGCCTGGGCGCCCTCGGAATAGAAGGCGGCGAGGCAGGCGGCCTGATAGACGGATTCCTCGTCCGGCTGAGCGCCCTCGCAGCGGAGGATCACATGGGCGCCGTGGAGCTTCTGGACGTGGAGCCACAGGTCTGTCCGCCGGGCGGTGCGGAGGGTAAGCTGGTCGTTTTGCAGATTGTTCCGGCCCACCAGCACCTCAAAGCCTCCGCTCGTGCGAAAGCCCATGGGCTGGGCGGGCTTGGGCCGCTTTTTGGGGTTTTCCCGCTGGGGACGGAGGTACCCGGCCTGGGTCAGCTCCTCCCGGATGCCGTCCAGATCCCCCTGGCTCTGCACCCGCTCCAGCTCCGCCGCGATGGAGGCCAGATATTCCGCCTCCCGGCGGTTTTCCTCGATAAGGCCGGTCAGGTGGGCCTGGGCGGTCTTTTTCTTGGCGTACTGCTTATAATAAGCTGCCGCGTTCTGCTGGGGGGATTTCCGGGGATCCAGGGGAATGGTGATCTCCGGGCAGTCCGGGTCGTAGAAATCCTCCAGGGTGACGCTCTCCATCCCCGGCTTCATGCGCCAGATGTTGGCGGTGATTAAATCCCCCCGGCGCTTGTCCTCCTCCCGCCCGGCGGTGGCCTCCAGCTCCTGAATCCGCAGAGAAAGCGTCCGCGCAGTGCGGTGTTTGGA
>JAJQFY010000156.1 GCA_021200935.1 Oscillospiraceae bacterium | reverse complement strand
TCGGCAAAATCGGCAAAACAGCGATTTTCAGCAGTCCCAGACGGATAACTCCTCACCTGGGGCTGATCTAAATCGAAAATCGCCCCTTAGAGAAAATTTCTGATTTTGGAGGTAGTTTATGAGCAAACTCACAAAAATTGAGAGAGACACCGAGATTTATTACAATCAGTCCAATGCACCCATGCTGATACGCACCAATGACCCGAAGCTGATGCGGAAGTTGAACGGCCTGGCCGCTGACTTCCCGAAGCTGTGCAGGCTCACCGAGGAGGATGAAATCTGTGGCTCCTATTTTGAAGTGGATAAGCACCGTGTCAGTATCCATGTGACCCGCCCTTACTCCGAGGAACGCAGACAGCGACAAAGCCAGTGGGCGAAGGAGAACGGCATCTGCTCAAGCCGAGCAGAACAATGAACAGCGATTTTTAGAAGAACAGCGGTCAGGACATCGAAATTTTGAAGGATGTTCTGGCCGCTTTCCTATGTAACAGGTAGAGTATCACTGTGAGCGCCAAACAGAGGAATGTCAGGTCTGAGGCGCTTTTTTCAGTCCTGACGGGAAAGGGGGCTTTCATGGCGATTTATGGCTACGTCCGGGTAAGCAGCAAAGACCAGAATGAGGATCGGCAGCTTATCGCACTGCACGAGCTGGGTATCCCGGATAAAAATATCTTTATGGACAAGCAGTCCGGCAAAGACTTCAATCGACCACAGTATAAAAAGCTGGTGCGAAAGTTGAAAAAAGACGACCTGCTCTACATCAAGAGCATTGACCGCCTGGGCAGAAATTACGAGGAAATACAAAATCAATGGCGTATCCTGACGAAAGACAAGGGTGCCGATATTGTGGTGCTGGATATGCCGCTGCTGGACACCCGCCGGGGAAAAGACCTGATGGGGACATTTTTGAGCGACATTGTGCTGCAATTTCTGTCATTTGTAGCTGAAAATGAACGAACCAACATTAAACAGCGCCAGGCGGAGGGTATTGCGGCGGCAAAGGCCAGAGGGGTCAAGTTTGGCCGTCCGCCAAGACCGCTACCAGAGAACTTCTACGAAGTCCACAAGGCATGGAGAGATAAGAAAATCCCTCTGAAGCAAGCCGCCGCCTTGTGCGGTCTGCCGAAAGGGACTTTTTATTCCAAAGCTCGAAAATTTGAAAAAGAGGGGTAGACAAAACAGTATGAAAATTTGGAAATGTGTGCCTTTGCAAATTTCAATGGGTAGAAATGCTTTTGAAAATCATATCACAAAACAGCGAAAAACGCAATCAATGCCTGAGTTTTCCTGGGTACAAGTAACAAAGTTTTCAGGATAAAGCTTTCATTTGCAAAAGTACACACTTTCAAATTTTCACTCGCTTTTGTCTAACCCTCCTTTTCAAATTTGCGTGCCTTGGAATAAAAAGTTCCCTCTGGCAGACCGCATAGGGCGGCGGCTTGCTTCAGAGGGATTTTCTTGTCTCTCCACGCCTTGTGAACCTCATAGAAGTTCTCCGGCAAAGGCCTGGGCGGACGGCCAAACTTGACACCCCTGGCCTTCGCCGCCGCTATGCCCTCCGCCTGGCGCTGTTTGATGTTGGTTCGCTCGTTTTCAGCCACGAAGGAAAGCACTTGCAGCACAATGTCCGAGAGGAAGGTTCCCATTAAATCCTTCCCCCGGCGGGTGTCCAGCAGCGGCATATCCAGCACCACGATGTCGGCCCCCTTATCCTTCGTCAGGATGCGCCATTGATTTTGTATTTCCTCGTAATTTCTCCCCAGGCGGTCGATGCTCTTGATGTAGAGCAGATCGTCCTTCCGCAACTTTTTCACCAGCCTTTTATACTGCGGGCGGTTAAAATCCTTGCCGGACTGCTTGTCCATAAAGATATTTTTATCCGAAATCCCCAGCTCGTGCAGCGCGATAAGCTGCCGATCCTCGTTCTGGTCTTTGCTGCTCACCCGGACGTAGCCATAAATCGCCATAAAAGCCCCCCTCCCCCATCAAAAAAACGGCCAGAGCATCGGGCAGAAAGCCCGATGCCTTGACCGCAGTTGTGCCGACTTGCATCGGCACTCTATTTTGCTGTTTGATTCGATTGTATTCCGTTTTTCTTTGCCGATCGGTGAATGAAACGTGGGTCAGGTTGACATACGTCTGCATACTGCCCTTGTTTGGTGCCCTGTACGGTCGCTATCATTTTGACAATAACTAGCATGAGGTCAAATCCTCATTTTGAGGGATTGGCCACAAGTAATCGCTTTGCTGTTTTTGTCGCCTGTTCAGAAGCTTTTGTGGTGGTGGACATTTTGTCCGCCACCACTTTTGTAGGCTAAATTAATCAAGTTCTGATTTTCAGGACTTGCGGTAAATCATGTTACTGCATCAGCGCATCCTGTCGTGCTATTTTACTATCTGCTCATAGGAGGAACGTGATCACCAACAGCGGGCATCCACAGGCTCATGGGCAGAACAGCCCATGTACTAGAGAGCCGCATAAGGCAGCTCTCTCGAATCGTATGTCAAACCCTTATTTGTCCACGACGCCCCAGAGCTAACGGGAATACATTCAGGCGGCAG
>JAJQFY010000127.1 GCA_021200935.1 Oscillospiraceae bacterium | reverse complement strand
CTGGCGGAGGCGGGCATCCGGCCCCAGATGGCGGCGGGCTTCTCCCTGGGGGAGCTGGCCGCCCTGACCTGCGCCGGGAGCATGAGCTTTTCCCAGGGTCTGGCCCTGGTATGTCAGCGGGGCGCTTTGATGCAGGAGGCGGCCCTGGCACGCCCCGCCTTTATGGCGGCGGTGGTGAAGCTCTCCGACGAAGCGGTGCGGGAGGTCTGCGCCGCCTTCCGGGAGGTATACCCCGTCAACTACAACTGTCCGGGCCAGATCACCGTGGCCGGGGCCATGGAGGAGAAGACGGCCTTCACCGCGGCGGTCAAGGCCGCCGGGGGCCGGGCGCTGCCCTTAAAGGTGCAGAGCGGCTTCCACTCCCCCTTTATGAACGACGCCTCCCGCCGGTTCGGGCAGGCGCTGGCGGGCTGTGACTTCGCCGCCCCGGCAATCGGCGTGTACGCCAATCTCACCGGGGAGGTCTATCCGGCGGACATTGCGGGAACCCTGACCCGGCAGATATGCTCCCCCGTTTTGTGGGAAAAATCCGTCCGGCGCATGGCCGCCGACGGGGCGGACATATTCATCGAGCTGGGGCCGGGAACCACCCTGGGGGGCATGATCCGCCGCATTCTCCCGGAGGCCCGCATATGCAGCGCGGCGGACGCCAAAACCCTGGAGGAGACCATTCAGGAGGTAAAAGCATGGAGCTGAAAGAGAAAATTGCCGTTGTCACCGGCGGCTCCCGGGGCATTGGGGCGGCCATCACAAGAAAGCTGGCCTCCCTGGGGGCCAGCGTGGCGGTGGTTTACGCCGCCGGGCAGGAGGCGGCGGAGGCGGTCTGCCAGGACTGCCGGGCGCGGTACGGCGTCAAGGCCGCCGCCTATGGCTGCGACGTGGCGGATTTTGCCGCCGTGAAGCAGCTTGCCGCCGACGTCAAAAAGGAGTTCGGCACGGTGCATATCCTGGTGAACAACGCCGGTGTTACCCGGGATGGGCTGGCCATGGTGATGTCCGAGGCGTCCTATGACGCGGTGCTGGACACGAACCTGAAGGGGGCCTTCAACATGATTCGCCATTTCAGCCCCATGATGCTTCGCAGCCGGGAGGGGCGAATTATTAACATCAGCTCCGTCTCCGGCCTGATGGGGAACCCCGGCCAGGCCAACTACGCCGCCTCCAAGGCGGGGCTGATCGGCCTTACCAAGTCCATCGCCAAGGAGCTGGCCTCCAAAAACGTCACCTGCAACGCCATTGCCCCCGGCTTTATTGAGACGGCCATGACCAAGGACGTCTCTGACAAGGAGGCGGCCATTGCCGCCGCCATCCCCCTGGGCCGCATGGGCAGGCCGGAGGAGGTAGCCGACGCGGCGGCGTTTCTTGTAGCATCCGACTACATCACTGGTACGGTTCTTCGAGTAGACGGCGGCATTGCCATGTAAACCGATGTTGGGATTGACAGAGAAAAATATGGGATTGAGAAAAGAAAAAGACTGACAACTGATATTCGATAAAATTTTTTATTGGATTTTATGATAAGGAGCAACACATGGAACAGACATTACACAGAGTGGCGGTGACGGGCATGGGCGCGGTCACGCCCATTGGGCTGACGGTAGCCCAGACGTGGGAGAGCATGGTAAAGGGCGTCCACGGCATCGGGCCGATCACTCGTTTTGATACCACAGACTATAAGGCTACCCTGGCGGCGGAGGTGAAGGACTTCGACCCCCGGCAGTACATGGAAAAGCAGGAGGTGCTGCGAAGCGACCTGTTTACCCAGTACGCCATGGCCGCCGCCTGCCAGGCCATGGAGGACAGCGGAATCCAGGAAAAGGTGGCCCCGGAGCGCTTCGGCTGCATTTTTGGCTCCGGCATCGGGGGCATCCGCACCCTGGAGGCGGAACACAGCAAGCTGCTGGAGCGGGGGCCGAAGCGGGTGTCCCCCTATTTTGTCCCCATGATGATCCCCAACATGGCGGCGGGGGCTATCGCTATCCGCTTCGGCTGCATGAACTCCGTCATGCCGGCGGTGACGGCCTGCGCCTCCGGCTCCAACGCCATTGGGGAGGCCATGCGGCTGATTCGCCACGGCTATGCCGACGCGGTCATCACCGGCGGCACGGAGGCGGCGGTCTGCGGGGTGGCCATCGCGGGCTTTTCCAATATGCAGGCCCTGTCCACCGTTACCGCCCCGGAGGCCGCCTCCCTGCCCTTTGACCGGCGGCGGGGGGCTTCGTCCTGGGCGAGGGGGCGGCGGCCCTGATCCTGGAGGACTACGACCACGCTCTGGCCCGGGGGGCGGCCATCTACGCGGAGATCTGCGGCTACGGCTCCACCTGCGACGCCTATCACATGACGGCCCCCCCGCCCGGACGCCCTGGGCGGCACCAAAGCCATGACCCTTGCCATGGAGGAGGCGGGCTGCACCCCCGCCGACCGGGCCTATGTGAACGCCCACGGCACCGGCACCCCCATGAACGACCGGCTGGAGACCGTGGTCATCAAAAACGCCCTGGGCCAGGCGGCAAACGACGCCTGCATCAGCTCTACCAAGTCCATGACCGGCCATATGCTGGGG
>JAJQFY010000138.1 GCA_021200935.1 Oscillospiraceae bacterium | reverse complement strand
CCCCCCCCCCCCCCCCCCCCCCCCCCCCCCCCCCCCCCCCCCCCCCCCCCCAAAGGTATAATGAAAATGCCATGATAAAAAAGGCACATTATAAGCTGTGCGGACAAGCTTAACTTGTAAAGCGAAAGGGAGTAATTACGTGAAAATCAGGAAAAAATGGCTTAGCATTCTGCTGGTGCTTGTGCTGTGTATCGGAATGCTGTCGGGCGCAGCCCTTGCGGAGGAACCAGAAACCCCTGCGGCGGAGAATCCCGTGGAGGAGGCTGCTGAGGATTCTACAGAGGAACCCGTCGAGGAACCCGTCGAGGAGCCGACGGAGGAACCCATCGAGGAATCTGCGCAGGTGGAATCTGTAGAGATGCTCATGCTTGGCACCGCGCCGACGGAGCTTGGCGGCACCCTGGAGAGCGGCACCTATACCCTGACTGCGGACGTTGCCTTGGCCGAGAACATCACCATCCCCAGCGGCGCGGACGTCACGATTGACCTCGCGGGCTATACCCTGACAGGCGCAGGCGGTGACAGCGTTATTACCGTGGACGGCGGCACGCTTACCATCCAGGACAGCGACGGCGCAGGTACAATAACCGGCGGAACTGGACACACTTCGGGCGCTTATAATTATGGCGGCGGTATCTATGTCATCAACGGCGGTTCCCTGACACTGGAGAGCGGAACAATTTCCGGCAATACTGCGAAAACCGGCGGCGGCATATTTGTTGGTGCGGGGAGCGCCTTTACTATGAATGGCGGCGCCATTACAAATAATAATGGTACGGTCTGCTGCGGCGGCGTGAATGTGGAAGGAACATTCACTATGAACGGCGGCACGATTTCCGGCAACACGGCCAAGGCAACCGGCGGCGGTGTGCGGGCAGACAATGGCGGCGTTTTCACTATGACCGGCGGCAGCATTACCGGCAACACAGTAACATTGTCCTCCACCTATGGCGGCGGCGCCGGTGTGTACCTCACCAATGCCACCATGAACATGACCGGCGGCAGCATCACCAGCAACACAGTTACGGCGACAAGCACTTCCGGAAAAGCGGCCTCCGGCGGCGGTGGCGTCTATCTCTATAGCGGCTCCGTGCTGAATATGTCTGGCGGCAGTATCACCGGCAACAGCTCCTGCATGGGCGGCGGCGGTGTGCAGGTGCAGTATAACGGCACAACGATCAGCCAGATGAACGTTTCCGGCAGCGCTGTCATTTCCGGCAACACCACGAGCGGAGCGACCAACAACGTGTATCTTACCAGCAACACCACAAGTAAGGTAACAGAGTACATCACCCTGACCGGGGCGCTGACCCAGGACGCCAGCATCGGCGTGACCACGGCGGCCACTGTCTCGAATGGTACGGACGTTGTATTCATACAATACGGGCAATATACATCCTCTCTGGCCCGTTTCAACTCCGACGCGGACTATTATGTGGCCGTGAATGCCAACGGCGCGTTTGTGCTGACCCTAAACGAACCAACTTATTACACTGTCACCTTTGACAGCAACGGCGGCTCAGAGGTTACAAGCCAAAGCGTTATCGAATACGGAACGGCGACTGCGGAGGAGCCGACGCTGAAGGACTATACCTTTGAGGGCTGGTACACAGCGGCGGGCGATGCCTACGATTTTGCCACGCGCATTACAGCTAATATCACCCTGTATGCCAGGTGGAAAGCTGTTGCAGCTATTACTATGGCGGAGGTTTACCAGTCCTACACCGGCCAGGCGATAACGGCCAGCGGGGCTGTTCTGACGCTGCCACAGGGGGAGACCTATGACGGCGAGATCGTCTATACCTACTATGCGGACGAAGCCTGCACCCAGGCCCTGGACGGTGCGCCGGTCAACGCCGGGACATATTATGTGGTTGCCTCCATTGCGGAGACGGATACCGTCAACGCGGCGGCCAGCGACCCCGTGAAGCTGACCATTCTGGAGGGCGAATTTGCCGTGACGGCGGTGGGCTATACCGGCGTATATGACGGCGCGGGCCACTCCATCACCGTGACAGCGGAGGGTGCGGAAATCACCTATTCCACGGACGGCGAGACCTACAGCGCCGAAAACCTCGTGTTTACCAACGCGGGTGAGTATACGGTCTATTACACGGCCCACAAGGATAATTACACGGACGTGACCGGGTCTGTCACCGTGGTCATTTCCAGGGCGGCGCAGGCGGTCTCCTTCGCGGAGAGTCAGGTTTCCAAAACCGAGGGCGACGACCCCTTCACCAATGCCCTGACTGGCGCGGCGGGCGCTGTGGCCTATGAAAGCAGCAATACCGCTGTGGCCACGGTGGACGACAAGGGAGAGGTGACAATCGTTGGAGCCGGTACCGCCGAAATTACAGCGACGGTTGGGGAGACGGACAATTATGAAGGGACGGCCCTGTCCTACACTGTCACCGTGACTGCGGCCTCTGTGCCGGGCGAGATCGTTGCCCCGGCCAGCCCCTCGCCTGAACCAACTACACAGCCCACAGAGACACCTGACCCCACCACGCAGCCTGTGGAGACACCCGAGACCACCACGGAACCCACGGAGACGCCCGAATCCACAGCGGAACCCACGGAGACGCCCGAATCCACAGCGGAACCCTCCCCTGTAC
>JAJQFY010000173.1 GCA_021200935.1 Oscillospiraceae bacterium | reverse complement strand
AGTGTAGACTCGATTTTTGTTTTTTCGAGTGTCTACTCTATGGGGACTATATCAAGCGTCCCCGCTCCCAGATTCCGCAATACACTCTATTATAAAATTGAAAGGCCCGGCGGTCAATCCCGTTTTTGGAAATCGTTTAAACCCACAAAAAATCCCGCCGCCGCGGCCCCCGGAAGGGAGATTCTTATGAAATATATCATTGCCTCCGACCTCCACGGGTCGGCCCCCTGCGTCCAGAAGCTGACGGACGCCTTCTCCCGCCACCAGGCGGACTATATGCTGCTGCTGGGGGATCTTCTCTATCACGGCCCCCGCAACGCCCTGCCTGACCGATACGGGCCGAAGCAGGCCATTGCGCTTTTAAACGGCCTGGCGGACAGGCTCATCTGCGTCCGGGGCAACTGCGACGCGGAGGTGGACCAGCAGGTGCTGGCCTTCCCCATCACGGCGGACTACGGCTGGATCGTGGAGGGGGGGCGGCGGCTGTTTCTCACCCACGGCCATCTTTACAGCCCGGACGCACCCCCGCCCTTCCTGGCCCGGGGCGAGGTCATGCTCTCCGGCCACACCCACGTCCCCGCCTGGCGGGAGGAGGAGGGCCGCTGGTTTTTAAACCCCGGCTCCGTATCCATCCCCAAAAACGGATCCCCCCACAGCTACATGACCCTGGAGGGCGGCAGATTCACCTGGTACACCCTGGAGGGCCAGCCCTACCGCACCCTGACCCTGTCCCCCGACGGGGAGGGCGTGCTGGAATAATATTTTGAAACCTTCTCCTCCCCTTTGTGACAAAGGGGAGGTTTTATTCGTCTCCCTGACAGAACCGGGATAAGGAGGTGAGCCTTTTGGATGTGCAGGCGCTGTATCAGGCCCACAAGAGCATGGTATACCACCTGGCCCTGAGCTATATGAAGTCCCGGCCTGACGCGGAGGATATTTGCCAGAGCGTATTTTTAAAGCTCCTGGAGCGGCAGGACTCCATCCGCCCCGGAAAGGAGCGGGCCTGGCTGGCCGCCGTGACGGCGAATCTGTGCCGGGATCAGCTCCGGGCGGCCAAACGCCGCCGGACGGAACCCCTGACAGAGGAGCTTTCCTTTGAAACCGAAGAGCAGGCGGACATCTTCTGGGCGGTCATGGCCCTGGGCGTCCGGGAGCGGGTGCCGGTGTATCTGCACTATTACGAGGGATATTCCACCAGGGAGATCGCCGGGATTCTCCACATCAGCCAGACCGCCGTCACCTCCCGGCTCAGCCGGGCGCGGCGGCATTTGGGGGACATATTATCAAAGGAGGACGAACAATGAAGCAAGCCTATCGTGAAGCGTGGGAGCAGGTGAGCCTGTCCCCCGCCGCTGACCGGCGCATTATGGAGGCCCTGGCCCAGGCCCAGAATCAGACCCAACACCAGCCCCGGCCCGCCCCGGTCAGAAGACGCCGCCGGGGGCTGCGGCTGGCCCTGGCCGCCCTGGCCGCCGCGCTGCTTTTATCCTGCGGGGCCATGGCCCTGGGCGGGTTTAACTATGAAGAAATATCGGAGAGCCTCCGCCTGCTCCTGGGCATTGACGGCGGGGCCGTGCCGGACTACATCCACTACGACACCGTAACCGAGGCGGAAAACGCCCGTTACGCCGACGTTCACCACAGCGGTACCGGGGAGGTATACGCCTCCGCCGGGAGCAGCGTATACAGCGAAAGCTTCCTCACGGTAGAGCTGTGGCTTTCCACTGTGACAGAGGAGCAGTTCGAGAGCTATGTATGGCGGGTGCAGATCCAGGGCGCGGAGGAGGAGGGCTACATCCCCGCCCAGGCTGTCCGCTGTCAAAGCGGCCGGTGGGCGGTGATTCGGGTGACGATTTTCCGGGAGAGCATCCAGTCCGACAGTCTCCGGCTGACGGTCTATGGGGGAACCGAGTCGGAGGAGGGCAGCCGGTTTTCCATCCAGTGGGTGGGTACGGCCTCTGTGGATGTCCCCGCCGCGGACGAGAGCGTGTATATTCCCCTGGAGGGCCTCCCCTTTGAGAATCAGGAGACCGGCGAGACCGGCCAGCTCACCGGGGCAGAAATACACACCGGCTGCCTGATTTTGTATTACTATATTGATGGGATATACGACCTGGAGCGGCAATACTTCCAGGGTACCCAAAATCAGGGGTATCTTGCCTGGCAGAACAGCGCCCTGGAATTTCTGTCCCAGGCCGGTACCTGCCTGACCCTGGCAGACGGAACGGAGCTTTTGTGGCTCCCCACCGGGGGCTGCATGGCCCTGGCGGACGACACCCTGATGGAGGTCATGGACTTTGCCGACCCCATCGACCTGGGGGAGGTCGTCAGCGTCACCATTGGCGGGGAGACCTATGAGCTGGCATCCTAAACATTTGTTTATTATATGACGGCTTTTATTAAAATACTGTTATTTTATATCTAGTTTTGTAATATTTGCACGAACAAACAGAAAATAATCCTTTATTTTTCAGCGATTTTACTTGACATTGGCTTCGACAAACATTAAACTGTGTTTACACAGCCGTGAATTGGCATAGGGCCGGTTCGTCTGACTGCTGAAATTTTAAGGAGGAACCCAATGAAAGCAACCAAAAACTGCTGAGTGCGCTGCTCGTACTCACCATGCTCTTCGCCCTCTGCACCAC
>JAJQFY010000056.1 GCA_021200935.1 Oscillospiraceae bacterium | reverse complement strand
ATATGTGTATAAGAGACTTATCGAATCCCTGACCCCCGCCGAGCAGGCCGCCGTGCGGGAATTTGCCCAAAAAATAGACGTCACCGACTCCAAGCAGGTGCTGACCTACGGCGCCGCAGCCCAGAAGAACATCGCGGATTTCTCCGCCCAGGCCCTGGACAAGGTTCGCACCAAGGATCTGGGCGAGGTGGGCGATATGCTCACCGACCTGGTGGGCCAGCTCCAGGGCCTCTCCCCCGCCGACCAGGAAAGCCCCAAGGGCATCAAGGGCCTGTTCCGCCGGGCCTCCCGCAGCATTAACGACATGAAGACCCAATACGACAAGGCCGAGGTAAACGTGGACAAAATCACCTCCGCCCTCGACCAGCACTGGATAACCCTGAACAAGGACATTGTCACCATGGATCAGATGTACGACATGAACCAGGCGTACTACAAAGAGCTTTCCATGTATATCCTGGCCGGGAAGCTGCGGCTCCAGGAGCTGCGGGAAACCGAGCAGCCCCGGCTCATCGCCCGCGCCGAGGAGACCGGCCTGCCGGAGGACGCCCAGGCCGCCAACGACTACGCAAACCTCCTGGGCCGGTTCGAGAAGAAAATCCACGACCTGGAGCTGACCCGGATGATTTCCATCCAGATGGGGCCGCAGATACGCATGATTCAAAACAACGACGCCCTGATGGCGGAAAAAATCCAGACCGCCATCGTGAACACCATCCCCCTGTGGAAGAGCCAGATGGTTCTGGCCATGAGTATGTACCACTCCCAGCAGGCCATGGAAGCCTCCCACAGCGTCAGCGAGGTGACAAACGACCTGCTGAAAAAGAACGCCGCCGCCCTGCACACCGGCTCCGTGGCCGTGGCCCGGGAGGCCGAGCGGGGCATTGTGGATATCGAGACATTGACCCAGACCAATCAGGAGCTTATCGCCACCCTGGAGGACGTCCGCAAGGCCCAGGACGATGGCCGCGCCCGGCGGGCCCAGGCCGAGGTGGAGCTGAGCCGCATCGAAGGCGAGCTGAAGCGGAAGCTCCTGGAAATGCGGGGCTGAGGTCTCCCCTGCTGAATACGCAGAAAGGCACAGCACTTGGAAGCACTAAAAAAACGGCAAACCGCCGTCATCATCTTCGTCCTGGTCGTCGTCCTCTTTACCCTGATCGGCTGCCACAGAAGTCTGACCAAAGCCTGTGACGAAATAGAGGCCGCCTTCTTCGACAAAACCCAGCTCGCCGCGGAGGGGTATTATACCCGCCCCGGCGACCAGCTAGAAAACTGCGTCAAGTACGCAAACCGCCTCCTCAGCGTCATAAACGCCGCCGACTGGTCAGACCAGGTCTATGACGCCCTGACCCAGGCCCGGCAGGCCCTGGCGGACGCCTTGGACGACGGGGATATATCCGATATTTACGACGCGAACCAGGCCCTTGTGGCCGCTGTGGAGGCGGTGGAATCCCTGGTGAACGCCGGGGCCGCCCTGCCGGAGAGCAGCGACGATTACGACACCATCCTTGCCGACTTCTATTCCGCCCAGTCCGTGGCCGCGAACAGCGCCTATAACGACTATGTGGACGAGTTCACCGGCCCCACCCTCCGCGCCTTCCCCACCAATATTCTTCGGCGGCTGGCCTTTGTGTCCGCCCCGGAAAAATTTGAATGATGGAATATGGGGGAGATTACCATGAAAAAATGCAAAGCCCTTCTGGCCCTCCTGCTGATGGCGGCCCTGCTTTCCGTCCCCGCCCTGGCTATCGAGCTGGAGGCCGGCACCGGCGACGGCTTCTATGTTCAGGATAACGCAAACGTCCTCTCCGCCGACACGGAAAGCCTGATCGCCGGGTATAACGGCGTCCTGGAGCAGCAGTGCAGCGGCGCCCAGCTTGTGGTCGTCACCGTCAGCTACCTGGACGAGGACACCCAAACCGCCTCCCTCCAGCTTATGAACGACTGGGGCGTGGGGGACGAGACCCAGTCCAACGGTATGCTCCTCCTCCTGGTGGCAGAGGAATACCGGGGCTGGCTCTCCACCGGGGACGGCCTGGACGAAGTGTTTACCGACAGCATGGTGGACGAGTGCCTGGAGGACTACTTCTGGGACTACATCGACGCCGATGAGTACGACGAGGGCGTGCAGACCCTGGCCGGGGTGCTGTACGCCTGGTACCTGGACTATTATGGCGTGGAATCCGACGGCGACAGCGCCGCCTACTACGCCGGCGACTACGATATGGGCTACTACGAAGACGAAGTCTGGGAGGAGCCATATCAATCTGACGGAGGTTTTTCTATGATTGTTACCATTATCGTTCTGCTGGTGGTCATCTGGCTGCTGGTCTCCATGAACCGCTATAACCGTATGCGGGGCTGGGGCTATACCGGCGGCTTCTGGCCCATCTTCTGGTTCCGGGGGCCTGGCCTGTACCGGGATTGGTACCACCGTCACGGCCCCCGCGGCCCTCGCGGCCCAGGGGGGCCAGGCGGCCCTGGAGGCCCTGGAGGACGCGGCCCCGGCGGGCCTGGCGGCTTCGGCGGAGGCCCCGGCGGCGGCGCGCCTAGAGGCGGCGGTTCCCGTGGCGGCGGCTTTGGGGGCGGACCCGGCGGCTTCGGCGGGGGTGGCTCCCATGGCGG
>JAJQFY010000137.1 GCA_021200935.1 Oscillospiraceae bacterium | reverse complement strand
AAACTATATTAAATAAAAAGCAATGAGCTGAATTAGTTTATTAAATATTTTTTGACAATTCCCTTCCCCAGCCTCCCTGCCCGTTCAGAGACGGATCTGGGTTTCATTTTGTATTTCAGCCGTCCCCGGCGGAGCGCGGCTTTCGCCCCGCCGGAGCTTACGGCAGGAAATAAAATTTATGGAAAGAGGTAAACCCCAATGAACAGCATGAAAAAGATCATGGCTCTTCTTCTGGTTTTCGTTTTCATGGTAGGCGTGTTCGCCGGTTGCTCCAGCAGCTCTGACAGCACCGACACCACCGCCGCTGAAACCGAGACCGAGACAGAGACCGAAGAGGCCGCCGAGGCCGAGGAGACCACCGAAACCGCCGAGGGCGGCGAGATCGTCATCGGCTGGCTTGGCCCCCAGACCGGCAACGTGGCTCAGTACGGCCTGGCCGTTATGAACGGTGTTGACCTGTACGTCGAGCAGCTCAACGCTGCCGGTGGCATCAACGGCAAGACCGTCCGCGTCGTGTATTACGACGAGGAGGGCGACACTACCAAGGCCATCACCGGCTATAACTACCTGCTTGACCAGGGCGCTGTTGCCATCATCGGCGACGTGACTACCGCCCCCTGCACCGCCGTTGTGGTGGAGAGCCAGGCAGACAACACCCCGATGATCACCGCCTCCGCCACCGCTACCTCCATCACCTATGATGAGGAGACCGACACTGTTTACAGCAATATGTTCCGCTCCTGCTTCATCGATCCCTTCCAGGGCACCACGATGGCGGACTTCGCCGCTGAGGAGCTGGGCGCCACCACCGCCGCCGTGCTGTATGACAACGGCGACACCTATTCCACCGGCGTTTATGAGTACTTCGTAGCCGAGTGCGAGGCCCTTGGCATCGAAATCGTCGCGGGCGAGAGCTATGCCTCCGGCTCCGTGGACTTCTCCAGCCAGCTTGCCAACATCGCCGCTGCCGATCCTGACGTTGTGTTCCTGCCCGTCTACTACAACGACGTGGCTCTTATCGTGACCCAGGCCGCCAGCGCCGGCATCACCGCCACCTATCTGGGTGTGGACGGCTGGTCCTCCACCGTGGACACCATCGACGATCCCACTCTCCTCAACGGCGCTTATTACTGCTCCGGCTACTCCGCAGAGGACACCTCTGAGCTGGTGCAGCAGTTCCTGGCCGACTACGAGGCCGAGTACGGCGAGGTTCCGGGTATGTTCGCTGCCCAGGGCTACGACGCCGCCTGGATCCTGTGCGACGCCATTGCCGTAGCGGAGGCTGACGGCGTGGAGTACGGCACTGCCGAGTATTCCCAGGCCATCATCGACGCCATGGCCGCTACGGACAGCGACTATGTCACTGGCCACGTCACCTATGACGAGTACAACAACCCGCAGAAGACTGCCGCTATCATCACCTTCACTGACGGCGCCGAGTCCTTCTGGGGCAGCTATGGCGGCTGATATTTAACCGCATCCATGTCCGGCCGGGCTTTCACTCCCGGCCGGTATTGGTATTTACAGAAACAGAGGTGAACTCCATGATCATTTTTCAGCATCTGCTCAACGGTCTGCGCCTGGGAAGCATCTACGCGCTGATTGCCCTTGGCTACAGCATGGTCTACGGCATTATCAAGCTCCTGAACTTCGCCCACGGCGACATCATCATGGTCGGCGGATACATTGCGCTGCTTCTGATAGGCGCGCAGATTTCTCCTGTTATTGCCGTCCTCCTTTCCATCCTTGGCTGCATGATTCTCGCCTGCGTCATTGAGAAGGTTGCCTACAAGCCCCTGCGCTCTGCTCCCCGCCTGAGCCTGCTCATCACGGCCATCGGCATCTCCTTCCTGCTGGAGAACCTGGCCCAGCTCATTTGGGGCGCAGACCCCAGGAGCTTCCCCAGTTCCAAGATTATCCCCACTGTCACCTTCTCTCTTGGCAGCGTGAACATATCTCTGACCACCATTGTCACCATCGTGGTGTCCGTGATTTCCATGGTCGTGCTGAATCTGCTGGTGCAGAAGACCAAAATGGGCAAGGCCATGCGGGCAGTGTCGGAGGACACGGGCGCGGCCCAGCTCATGGGCATTAACGTCAACCGCACCATCAACTATACCTTTGCCATCGGCGCGGCCCTGGCCGGTATCGGCGCGATTCTCTACTGCTGCTCCGTGCCGCAGGTAAAGCCCACCACCGGGTACCTGTTGGGCATCAAGGCGTTTGTGGCCGCCGTTCTGGGCGGCATCGGGTCTATCCCCGGCGCTATGCTGGGAGGCTTTGCCATTGGCATGGCGGAGGTCATCGTCAACGCCGTGGGCCTTTCAAGCTGGACGGACGCGGTGGTCTATCTGGTTCTTATTGTGGTTCTGCTTGTGAAGCCCACCGGCTTTATGGGCCGCTCCATGAATGAGAAGGTTTAAAGGAGGGCCGTCATGAAACACGAACGCACCATTCCCATGCCGGTGAAGTATCTGATTAACACCGTTCTGACCGTGATTCTCCTGGCAGGCGGCACCGCCCTGATGAACGCGGGCGCCTTCAACCGGGCTACCACCGCCGTAATTCAGCAAATCGGCATCTATATTATCCTGGCCGTCAGCCTGAACATGGTGGTCGGCTATCTGGGCCAGCTCCCCCTGGGCCACTCCGGGTTTATGGCCGTGGGCGCTTACGCCGGGGCCCTGTTCTGGAAGGCCACCCAGGGCGCTATGCCTACCTTCCTGACAATTCTGCTGGGCCTTATCGTGGCCGGGCTTGCCGCCGCCCTGTTCGGCGTGATCATTGGCATCCCCGCCCTGCGCTTAAAGGGCGACTATCTGGCTATCATAACCCTTGGCTTCAGCGAAATCATACGCATCTGCATCATAAACCTGCCCAACATCACCGGCGGCACACCGGGCCTGCTGAACATCCCCAAGTATTCCGGGTTCTTCGTGGTGTTCGCCTCTGTGGCTGTCACCTGCTATGTGATACACACCATCATGCACTCCCGGCACGGGCGGGCCATCCTGTCCATTCGTGACAACGAGATCGCCGCCGACGCCTGCGGCATCAACCTGACCTATTACAAGGTCTTCACCTTCGCAGTGTCCGCCTTCTTCGCCGGTGTGGCCGGGGCGCTTTACGCCGGGTATCAGGGCAGCCTGTTCCCCAAGAGCTTCGACTTCATGGCCTCCATCAACATCCTGGTTATGGTGGTGCTGGGCGGCATGGGCAGTATGCTCGGCTCCGCCGTGGCGGCGACCGTGCTGACCGCCCTGCCTCTTGTCATGCAGAGCCTGAGCGAGTACCGCATGGTAATTTATTCCCTGCTGCTGATCATCGTGATGATCTTCAAGCCCTCCGGCCTGATGGGGCAGTATGACTTCTCCTTCACCGGCATCATTGAAAACATTATGAACGGCAGACTATTCAAACGAAAGAAAAAGGCGGGAGGTACGAAAAATGAATGAGCAGCCCAAGCTGACCCCTGTCCCCTCCAACGCTTTCATTCCCCCGCGGGACATCGACAAATCCCCTATTCTGGAGTGCCATCACCTTGGCATCGACTTCGGCGGACTGGTGGCGGTGGACGACTTCAACCTGACCATTGGCCGCACGGAAATCGCCGGTCTTATCGGCCCCAACGGGGCGGGCAAGACCACGGTGTTTAACATGCTGACGAACGTCTACACCCCCACCCGCGGCACCATCCTGCTGGACGGCAAGGAAACCCGCGGCCTGAAAACCAACCAGGTCTGCAAACGAGGCATTGCCCGTACCTTCCAGAACATCCGCCTGTTCAACGACATGACCGTTATCAATAACGTTCTGGTGGGCCTGAGCAATGAAATGAGCTACAATGTGGCTGCCAGCATCCTGCGCCTTCCCAGCTACTGGAAAGCGGAGCGGGTCGCCCGCGAGCGGGCCATGGAGCTTTTAAGCATTTTTGGTATGGAGGACGTTGCCGACGTGAAGGCCGGCGCTCTCCCCTACGGCGCACAGCGCCGCCTGGAAATTCTCCGCGCTCTGGCCACAAACCCCAGCCTGCTGCTGCTGGATGAGCCTGCCGCCGGCATGAACCCCTCCGAAACGGAGGATCTGATGGCAAACATCCGCAAGATTCGGGATATGTTCCACATTGCCGTGCTGCTCATTGAGCATGACATGAACCTGGTCATGGGCATCTGCGAGGGCATCTGCGTTTTGAACTACGGCAAGATTATCGCCAAGGGCGTGCCGGAAGAAATTAAAAACGACCCGGTGGTCATTGAGGCCTATCTTGGAAAGAGGGGGGCGAAGTAACGTGCTGAAGGTCGAAAATATAAACGTATTTTACGGCAACATCAACGCCCTGAAGGGCATTTCCTTCGAGGTCAACGAGGGGGAAATCGTAGCCCTTATCGGCGCAAACGGCGCGGGCAAATCCACCACGCTGAAAACTGTCTCCGGCATGATGCACCCTAAATCCGGCAAAATCACCTTCCTGGACGAGGACATCACCCACACCGACTGCTATAAGCTGACCGCCAAGGGCCTGGCCCATGTGCCGGAGGGCCGCCGCATTTTCCTGCAAATGACGGTGATGGAGAACCTGGAAATGGGCGCGTATATCAGCAAGAAGATACCTCAGGAGGACTTCGACAACGTGTTCCAGCATTTCCCCCGGCTGCTGGAGCGTAAAAACCAGATTGCCGGTACACTGTCCGGCGGCGAGCAGCAAATGCTGGCTATGGGCCGCGCCATGATGAGCCATCCCAAGCTTCTGATGCTGGACGAGCCGTCCATGGGCCTGGCCCCCATCCTGGTGGAGCAGATATTTGACATCATCAAAGAGTTCCATAAGGCTGGCACCACCATTCTTCTGGTGGAGCAAAACGCGGAAATGGCCCTTCAAATTGCTGACCGGGCCTATGTCCTGGAATCCGGCACTATCGCCGTCTCCGGCACCGGCGCAGAGCTTGCTCAAAGCGACGAAATCAAGAAAGCCTACCTGGGCGGCTAACCCTTTTCTATACTATCAAAAACCACCCCTCCTTTTTCAGGAAGGGTGGTTTTTCACGTTGTATCGTTTATCTTTTACGACAGCAAAACCTTGTCGCTGTCCATACTGCCGCCCAGAGCGGCGAATTTTTCCAACAGATCCTCACGGGTCAGCTTGCTCTTTTCCTCCCCGGAAATATCAAGAATAATGCGGCCCTCGTCCATCATAATCAGGCGGTTTCCGTGGGCGATAGCGTCCCGCATATTGTGCGTCACCATGAAAGCGGTCAGGTGATTTTCCCGTATGACCGTATCCGTGGTGTTGAGAACCTTCTCCGCCGTCTTGGGGTCAAGGGCGGCGGTATGCTCGTCCAAAAGCAGCAGCTTCGGCTTTTTCAGCGTGGCCATCAGAAGGGTCAGGGCCTGCCGCTGACCGCCGGAGAGCAGCCCCACACGGGCTGTCATACGATCCTCCAGCCCCAGGTTCAGGGTTTTCAGAAGCTCCCGAAACTCCTCCTGCTCCTTTTTGGTAATGCCCCGGCGGAGGGTGCGCTTCTCCCCCCGGCGCTTTGCCAGGGCCAGATTCTCCTGAATCTCCATGGTGGCGGCAGTGCCGGTCATGGGGTCCTGGAACACACGGCCCAGGTATTTGGCCCGCTTATGCTCCGCCAGGCCGGTCACGTCCTCTCCATCAATGATGATAGAGCCAGAGTCAATGGGCCACACACCGGCAATGGCGTTCAGACAGGTGGATTTTCCCGCGCCGTTGGAACCGATAACGGTGACGAAGTCCCCCTCGTTCAGCGTAAGGCTCACCCCGTTTAAGGCCCGCTTCTCGTTCACGGTGCCGGGGTTAAAGGTCTTATATATATCGCGCAGCTCAAGCATTGGCGTCTACCTCCTTCTTGGCAGAGGAGAAATATTTTTCCTTCCAGTGGGGAACGGCCAGGAACACCGCCACAATCAGGGCGGACAGCAGCTTCAAATCGGAGGAGTTCAGGCCCAGCCACAGCACCACCTGAATGACCAGGTAATAGATGATGGCGCCAAAGGCCACCCCCAGCAGCTTCAGGGCGAAGTTGTGGAAGATTCTGCCGAAAAGAACGTCGCCTATGATGACGGCGGCCAGACCAATCACGATAGCGCCCCGGCCCATGTTCACATCCGCGAAGCCCTGATACTGGGCGTACAGCGCGGAGGCCAGTGCCACAATGCCGTTGGAAATCATCAGGCCCAGAACCTTGTTGAAATTGGTGTTGATGCCCTGGGCGCGGCTCATGCTCTCGTTCGCGCCGGTGGCCCGCAGGGAGCTGCCAAGCTCCGTGCCGAAAAACCAGTACATGACAAGAATAAGCACCACCAGGAAGATAAGGCTTGCGAAAATGGGGTTATTCAGCGCCAGCGTCCGCACATACCGCAAAGACACCAGCAGGTTATATTTATCCACGCTGACCGCCACATTGCTGGCCGTTCCGGCGGAGGTGCCGATGCCCAGGATGCGGAGGTTTATGGAATACAGACCAAGCTGGGTCAGAATACCGGCCAGGATAACGGGAATCCCCATAAAGGTGTGGAATATGCCCGTCACAAGCCCCGCCAGCAGTCCCGCCAAAAAGGCACACAGCATGGCGATCCAAACGGAATAGCCGTTGGTTATCATAATAACGCAGACGGCCCCACCGGTGGCCATGGTGCCGTCCACAGACAGGTCGGCCATATCCAGAATTTTGTAAGTGATGTACACGCCGATGGCCATAATGCCCCAGATGATCCCCTGAGCGCAGGCCCCCGGCAGCGCGTTGAGCAAGGCTGTTATGCTCATACCAGTCAACCTCCAACAATAGAATGCGCGCAAACGCGCCTCCAGCGCCTCCAATCCTTTTGACGCGCATAGATAAATATATTATACCAAAAAACAACGGGAAAAGGAATACCCTTTTCCCGTTGTTTTGCTTATTTTTTAGTAAGAATTAGCCCTCGTAAGCGGTATAATCCTCGCCCACGGTGATGCCAAGCTCCTCGCAGCGGTCAGCCATGTACATCTTGGTTACTTCAGGAGCGCTCTGCACCGCCATGGTGGTGATGTCAGCACCCTCGACCAGGATCTCATAGGCCATCTCGCCAGCGATGTAGCCGATGTCATAGTAGCTGATGGACAGGGTAGCGATGCCGCAGCCGCTCATAATGCCGCTCTCGCCAGCCGCAACAGGCACGCCAGCCACGGAGGTCACATTGTAGATAGCCTCGGTGTTGGCGGCAGCGGTGTTGTCGGTGGGAACAAACAGCACGTCGGAGTTGTCGCAGGCGTTCTGGGTGACGGAGGCAATGTCGTTGGAGTCAGCGAAGGTGTACTCGGAGACAGTGTAGCCCATCTCTTCCAGGTAGCCGGTGATAACGGTGGACTGATAGACGGAGTTGGGTTCAGCGGAGCAGTACAGGATGCCCACATTGGGGTACTCCTCCACCGGGCAAAGCTCGGCGATCATGTTGGCCTGCTCAGACAGCGGGGCCAGGTCGGAGGTACCGGAGATGTTGGTGCCGGTAGCGCCGGTCCAGTCGTCAATGCCCAGAGCGGTAGCGTAGTCGGTGACGGAGGTACCCAGGATGGGGATGTCGCTGGTAGCTGCGGCGGCAGCCTGGAGCGCGCTGGTGGCGTTCGCCAGAATCAGGTCAACACCCTCGGAAACCAGAGAGTTGGCGATGGTGGCGCAGTTGGCGGTCTCACCCTGAGCGTTCTGGAAGTCGAAGGTGACATTCTCCTCGCCCAGCAGCTCGATCAGCGCGTCCTCGAAGCCCCGAGTGGCCAGATCCAGCGCCTCATGCTCAAGCTGCTGGATGATGCCGATGGTGTAATGGGTGGCCTCGGCGGTCTCCTCGACCTCCTCAGCCTCCTCGGTCTCCTCAGCCTCGGCAGCCTCTTCGGTCTCGGTGGTCTCGGTGGTTGTGGTCTCTTCCTCTTCGGCGGCAGTGGTGTCGTCAGAGGAGCTGCTGCACGCGGCCATGGAGAACACCATCACCAGCGCCAGCAGAAGCGCAAGAAGTTTTTTCATCTTTGGTTTGTCCTTTCGTTTTACATTTGCCGGGTTCCACGGCAGACATACCACGGCAGTTTTCACTGACCGTGATTTTCTCTATTTTATTTCTTTAAAGCACCAATGTCAATGTGCAGTTTCACTAAAAACTACACATTGACATGATACAAAGTCACAACATATTGACTTTACAAGGGCTTTTCAAGGGATTATCTTATTTTAAAATCACCTTGCGGTAGCTTTTTTTGCCCCGGCGGAGCAGGACGCCGTCCCGCAGCTTGGCCTCCGGCACAACGAGAAACAGGTCTGTCACCTTCTCCCCGCCGCAGGTCACGCCCCCCTGGGAGATGTTCTGCCGGGCCTCGGAATTGGAGGCGCACAGCCCGGATTTCACCAGAAGCTGCTTGATGTCTATGCCCCCGTCCTTCAAATCGGCCTGGGAAAGCTCGGTAACAGGCGCCTCCTCCCCACCGCCGGAGCCAAACAGGGCGCGAGCGGCGGCCTGGGCCTTCTCCGCCTCCTCCTGGCCGTGAACCATCTTGGTAAGCTCATAGGCCAGTATCTCCTTGGCGGTGTTAAGCTGCTGGTCCTTCCAAGAGGCCATTTCCTCTATCTGCTCCAGGGGCAGGAAGGTCAGCATCCGCAGGCAGTTCAAAACGTCCGCATCCCCCACGTTCCGCCAGTACTGATAAAACTCGTAGGGACTGGTCTTGTTGGGATCCAGCCAGACGGCGTTTCCGGCGGTCTTGCCCATCTTGTTCCCCTGGGAGTCGGTGAGAAGCGTCACCGTCAGGGCATAGGCGTCCTTCCCCAGCTTCCGGCGGATCAGCTCCGTGCCGCCCAGCATATTGCTCCACTGGTCGTTGCCGCCGAGCTGCATATTGCAGCCAAATTCCTGATACATATGATAAAAGTCGTAGGACTGCATAATCATATAGTTAAATTCCAGGAAGGACAAGCCCCGCTCCATGCGGTTTTTGTAGCACTCGGCCCGGAGCATATTGTTCACGGAGAAGCAGGCTCCCACCTCCCGCAGCAGCGCCACATAATTCAGATTCAGCAGCCAGTCGGCATTATTGAGCATCATGGCCTGGCTGGGGCCGTCCCCGAAGTCAATAAATTTCGCCATCTGACGGCGGAAGCACTCCGCGTTATAGTCGATGGTCTCCTTGGTCAGCATTTTCCGCATATCCGTCCGGCCAGAGGGGTCGCCAATCATGGTGGTGCCGCCGCCAATCAGGGCAATAGGCTTGTTCCCCGCAAGCTGCATCCGGCGCATCAGCGTCAGGGCCACGAAATGCCCCGCCGTCAGGCTGTCCGCCGTGCAGTCAAAGCCGATGTAAAAAATGGCCTTGCCGTTGTTGATCAGCTCCTTGATTTCCGGCTCGTCCGTCACCTGGGCCACCAGGCCGCGGGCGACCAGCTCGTCGTATAGTGTCATGGGTCGTTCTCTCCTCGTCTATATAAAGATTATTGATAACTGAATAAAATTTTTTAATTCGCCTTCCGCCGTCTCATTGGGCGGCCAAAGCTGGTGCGTCCATGGGACGGCGCTGTCCTGGCATCACGGCATGGCCTCCTTTGTCTCCGCCGCCGCCCGAAGCTGCTCCGCCGCCGCAGACAGGGTGCTTTCCGTAATATTATCCCCCCCGATGAGGCGGGCAAGCTCTCTGGCCCGGCCCTGGCCGTCCAACTCCTCCACGGTGGTATAGGTGCGGCCTTTGGCCTCCCGCTTCTCAATGCAATACTGGGCGTCCGCCATGGCCGCGATTTGGGGCAGATGGCTGATGCAAAGCACCTGCCGCCTCCGGCCCATGCGGGCCAGCTTCTCCCCCACCCGGCTGGCCGCCACCCCGGAGACGCCGGTGTCTATCTCGTCGAACACCGCCGTGGGAACCGGGTCATTCTCCCCGAAAACGGTTTTCAGCGCCAGCATAATGCGGCTCAGCTCGCCGCCGGAGGCGATTTTGGCAATGCGGCCCGGCTTCTCCCCGGCGTTGGCGCTCATACGAAAGCAGACGCTGTCCGCCCCCTTCGGCCCAAAGCCAGGGTCGCCGGAGAGCGGCTCCACGCTGGTCTCAAACCGGGCGGAGGGCATGGAAAGCTCCTTTAGCTCCCGCTCCACCCGCTGGGCCAGCTCCTTTCCCGCCTGAACGCGGGCCTGGGTCAGCTTCTTCCCGGCGGAGATACAGGCAGCCTTCAGCTCATCCCGCTTTTTATAGAGCTTTTCCAGTGCTTCGCCGCTGTACTCGATTTCCGCGAGGCGCTGGGAAGATTCCTGATACAGGTCGATAAGCCCCCCCTCGTCCACAACGGAAAACTTCCGTTCCAGCCGACGCAGCTCGGCCAGGCGGCCCTCCACCCGGTCAAACTCCGCCGGGGAGAAGTCCAGGCCGTCCCGCACGTCCCGCACAAGCTCCGCCGCGTCCTCCAGAAGGCTGACCGCCTCCCGCAAGGACTCGTCCGCCGCCGCCAGCTCCTGGCTCCAGCCCTTGGCCCGGGCCAGATACCCCCGCGCCTGCCCCGCCAGGGTGACGGCGGAGTCCTCGTCCCCGTACAGGGCGGCAAAGGCCCCCTCTGTCGCCTCCCGGAGCTTTTCGCCGTTTCGCAACAGGGCGGAGCGGCCCTCCAGCTCCGCCTCCTCCCCCGCCTTCAGGGAGGCTTTTTCCAGCTCCTGCACCTGGTAGGTCAGGCTCTCCGCCAGACGGCGGCGGGTGTCGTCGTCCAGGGACAGGCGGGCTATCTCCCGCTCGTTCTCCTGAAAGGCGGCGTATGCCGCCCGATAGGCGGTCAGCGCCCCCTCCGCGCCGGAAAAGGCGTCCAGATAATCAATGTGGCGGCTCTCATCCAATAGCTGACGGCCATCGTTCTGGCCGTGGATATCCACCAGATGCCCCCCAAGCTGGCGGAGCTGGGCCACTGTCACCGGCACCCCGTTCACCCGGCAGGCGCCCCGTCCGTCGGCGGAAACGCTGCGCTGGACAATCAGCGTGTCCTCCTCCGGCTCGACGCCGTTTTCCTCGCACCAGGCGCTGGCCTCCGCCGCGTCAAAGACGGCGGAGGCGAGGCATTTTTCCGCCCCGGTGCGAACCAGCTCCCGGCTGGCCCGGCCCCCGGTGACGGCGTACAGGGCGTCTATAATGATGGATTTTCCCGCGCCGGTCTCGCCGGTCAGCACGTTCAGTCCCTCCCGGAACTCCACGTCTGCCCGCTCCACCACCGCGATATTTTCAATGTGGAGGCTCCTGAGCATGGCACAGCCTCCGCCTTATCGCTCGTAGGCCCGGCGAAGCTGGGTGCAAAGCCGCTCCGCCGAAGCCGCGTTCCGCATGATGAGGATGCCCGTGTCGTCTCCCGCCACGGTGCCGAGGACGGCGTCCTCTCCCATGGCGTCCACCGCCCCGCACACGGCGGAGGCCAGCCCCGGAAGGGTTTTGATAACGACGGTGTGGAGGGCATGGTCAAAGCCAATGCACCCCTCCCGGAATATCTCCTCCATGCGGTGGGCCTCGTCGGAGGTCTCGTCCTGCCCGGCGGGGGCGTAGCGGTAGCGGCCCTCGGAGGAGACCTCCTTAATCAGCCGCAGCTCCTTAATGTCCCGGGATATGGTGGTCTGGGTGCTTTTCACGCCCCGGCGCTCCAGCGCCTCCAAAAGCTGGCCCTGGGTCTCAATATCCTCCTCGGCGATAATCTCCAGGATAACTCCCTGCCTGGCACTTTTCATGTCCTTCCTCCCAATTTCTCAAACGCGGTCTCGTAAAAGCTCTTGGTTCCTAAATCGGCCATCAGCAGCTTGTGGGCCGACCGTTTCACGATGATTTGGTCGCCGCACTGCAGGTCGGTCATGCCCCGGCCATCCACGGACAAAATGCCCCGGCGCTCCGGCCCCAGGTCGGAGGGTATCACCGTCACCACCCGCTCCGGCGTCAGGACAAAGGAACGGGCGGCCAGCATATGGGCGCAGATGGGGGTCAGAATAATGGTCTCCGCCCCCGGCTCTACCAGCGGCCCTCCGGCGGACATGGAATAGGCCGTGGAGCCAGTGGGAGAGGAGACGATGATGCCGTCCCCGGAAAAATCCAGAATCTGCTGCCCGTCCCCCAGGGCGGCCAGGCGGATGTTCTGCACCACAGCGGAGACCACCGCCTCGTTCAGGCCGGTGTCGGAAAAGACGGTCTCGCCGCCCCGGCGTATTTCCACATCCAGCATCATGCGGGGGACAAGCTCAAACCGGCCCTCCGCCGCCTGGAGAAGCAGCTCTATGCTCTCCCCGTCCAGCTCCGCCAGAAAGCCCTTGTGGCCCAGGTTCACCCCCACCAGCGGCACCATATGCTCCATGATGATGGGCGCGATCCGCAAAATTGTCCCATCCCCGCCCAGGGTGACGAGAAGCTCCGCCCCCTCCAGGGCCTCCCCCAGCGGGACAGGGGGGAACGGGCCGCCCTCGTCCCCGTAGAGGGGACTGACCGTCACCTGGCACCCAACCCGCTCCAGCATGGCCTTGGCCCGCAGCGTGCAGGAAAAGTCCTCATCCCGCTGGGCGTTGGGACACAATACAATACGCTTCAACCTGCTCACCCCCATCTGCTTTATTTATCCAGCGCCTCATGGGATTGGCGCACAATATCCTCACAGTCCGCCTCGATGGCCGAACCCTCTTTTCCAAGCCAGGCCAGGTACTCAATGTTCCCCTCCGGCCCCCGCACCGGGGAAAAGGTCAGCCCCCGGAGAACGAAGCCGATGGCCGAAGCCGCTGTTATAAAGGCTTCCAGCACCTGCCGGTGTACCGCCGGGTCGCGGACGACGCCCTTTTTCCCCACCAGCTCCCGCCCGGCCTCGAACTGGGGCTTTACAAGGCACACCACCTGCCCCGCCGGTGTGAGAAGCTCCCGCACCGCAGGCAGCACCAGCCGCAGGGAGATGAAGGACATATCCATCACCGCCATATCTGCGGGGCCGGGGAACATATCCGGCGTCAGGTTCCGGGCGTTGGTGCGCTCCATCACCGTGACGCGCTCGTCCTGGCGCAGGGCCCAGGCAAGCTGCCCATAGCCCACATCCACGGCGAAAACGTGCTTTGCCCCTCGCTGCAAAAGGCAGTCCGTGAACCCGCCGGTGGAGGCCCCGCAGTCCACGCAGACAAGCCCCGCCGGGTCGATTTGAAATTCATTCAGGGCCTTTTCCAGCTTGAGGCCGCCCCGGCTGACATAGGGGAGCTTCTCCCCCCGAACCTGTACGTCCGCCGCCGCCGTCACCGCCGCGCCGGGCTTTAGCTGCCGCTGGCCGTCCACATATACCTGCCCCGCCATAATAAGGGCCTTGGCCCGTTCCCGGCTCTCCGCCAGGCCCAGGTCGTACACCCGCTGGTCAAGTCTTGTCTTTTCCATCCAGCATCTCCTTCACCGCCCGGGCAATCCCCTGGCCGTCCAAGCCTGTTTTTTCCCGCAGCGCCGCCGGGTCGCCATGCTCCAGTATGCCGCTCTCCAAATTGACGAGCCGGGCGCATCGGAGATAGATCCCCGCCTCTCCGGCGGCGGCCAGCAGCCGCCCGCCTACGCAGCCGGTGCGGCATACGTCCTCCGGCACCAGCAGGGCCGCCGTTTTCCGCACCGATTCCAGCACCGGCGCGGGGTCAACCGGGCAGATGATGTTTATCTTCACCACCTCCGCCGAAATCCCCTGATCCGCCAGGATATCCGCCGCCTCCAGCGCCGGGTTTATCTCCCAGCCATAGGCGGCGATGGTCACGTCCGTCCCCTCCCGCATAAGGGCGCTGGGCTTGTCCGAGGTGTCCCCCCGGAACCGGGCCTCCCCGCCCCGCGGATAGCGAACGGCCACAGGGCCGTCGTCCTCCAGCACCGCCCGGCGCAGCATGGCCCGCAGCTCCGCAAAACTGGCGGGGGCGTATATCCGCATCCCCGGCACACTGGAAAGATAGGCCACATCAAAGGCCCCCTGATGGGTCTCCCCATCCCGGCCCACAATACCGGCTCTGTCCACGCAGAAAACGACGTGAAGTCCCATAAGGGATACATCGTGTATCAGCATATCGTAGCTTCGCTGTAAAAAGGTGGAGTACACCGCGAACACCGGGATTAGCCCCTGGGCGGCCATGCCCGCCGCCATAGCGCAGGCGTGTTCCTCCGCAATGCCCACATCGAAAAAGCGGTCGGGGTAGGTCTCCTGGAACCCAATGAGGCCCGTCCCCTCCTTCATAGCGGCGGTAATGGCCACAATGCGGCTGTCCTGCCCCGCCAGCTCCGTCAGCGTCCGGCCAAAGACAGAGGAAAAATCCTCCCCCGTGTAGTGTATTACGCCGCTTTTCAGGTCGAACACCCCAACGCCGTGAAAGGCCTCCGGGGCCTTCTCCGCCGGGGAATAGCCCTTCCCCTTCTGGGTGATGACGTGGACGAGACAGGGCTTTCCCTGGGCCTTGGCCCAGCGGAGGGCGTTTTCCGTCTGCTGGATGTTGTGGCCGTCGATGGGGCCGATATACTCAAAGCCGAAATCGCCGAACACATTGTCCGGGACGATGCGCTCCTTTGACCAGGTTTTCAGCCGGTGCAGAACCTTATAAAGTCCCGGCACACGGGCCATCATCTTCTTCCTGTACCAGCGCTTAAAGCGCTGATATTGGGGCCTGGTACGCATACGGCTGAGCATGGCCGCAAGACCGCCCACCCCCTGATTGATGGACATTCCGTTGTCGTTTAGCACGACCACCAGCGGCTCCCCGCTCTGGCCCGCGTCGGACAGACCCTCGATGGACATACCGCCGTTCAGGGCGCCGTCGCCGATCAGGGCCACCACGTCATAATCCCCGCCCAAGGCGGTTCTGGCCCGCGCCATGCCCAGGGCCACAGACACGGAGTTGGAGGCGTGGCCCGCAATAAAGGCGTCGTGTACGCTCTCCTTCGGTTTGGGGAAGCCGGACATTCCCCCCAGCTCCCGGAAGCCCTCAAACCCGGCCATGCGGCCTGTCAGCAGCTTATGGGTATAGCACTGGTGTCCCACGTCAAAGACAAGCCTGTCCCTGGCCGTGTCATAGACCCGATGCAGGGCCACCGTCAGCTCCACCGCCCCTAAATTGGAGGCCAAATGCCCTCCCTGCTCCGACAGGGATTGGAGCAGAAACGCCCGTATCTCCCCGCAAAGCACCTCCAGCGCCTCCGGGGAAAGGGCCTTGATATCCCCTTGGCTTTTAATTTTATCTAAAATATCCATAGTCACTCACAAATATTTTCCCTAAAATCACAGGGTTAGAAGAGTGCCGTCTCCGCGTTTCCCTTATCTGCACTCTCTATGCAAATAGTGCATCTCAGCAACAATCACAGGGTCTCTCAGCGCCGGATCTCCAAGAATCCTCGTCACCTTAATCCAGTCCGGCCTATGCGGAAAGTATGCGGTCGCATCAGATTGAGGCTCATACGCCGGGTGAAACGTTTCCATACAGCCCTTGCGTCCGCTTTGCAGCGACTCACAGCGATAATCGTACAGCGTATAGCCTTCGGCGTGGGGATTTTTAAGAAAAACACTTGTCCCGCCCCATCTGTGTGCCGTTGTATACCGAACATAGGAGTCAGTCTCGTAGGTCGTCTCAGAAACCTTTTCATGCAGCTTTTCATCTACAGAAAGGCCACCAAACACATAACCCGTCCGCAAAGCGTTATAATCAGAATCCGAAAGCGCACCACTGTTATAGGCCCTGTCTATGTCATTGCCCAGGCCGTAATAAGCCGCAGCGCCTCCCAAACGTTCCAAGCCGGAATGTTTATATTTTTCCACCGTCACTGGGGAGGAGTACTCCACCACCTCCCGGTTTGTCACACTCTCCACGATAATATCATATACAATGCCAGCGGATGACCTCACCTTGTTTTCCGCCTCCTTGTATCGGCTATTGTCTCCCGGCTCCTCCATCGGATAAAGGGCAGAGTACCGCTCGCCCATATTCACATTGCCGAATCGGCTGTACTGGGTATTGGCCCGGCTGTATTCCCACCGAAAATATCTGCTCGACGTGGAAGCCTTAACCGTCCAGTCGGGCGGCGCTACCTCCCACCAATAGGTCTGCGGCAACTGACTGCATAGGCGCTCCGCTTCCTCGCGGGTGAGATATTGCCTGTACTTGTTCACTGTCTCAGCGCGAACACGGCGAAACTCGTCGTACAGCGCCCCTTTTAACTTGATAAGAGCCTCTTGTGTACGCAGGATATCGTTATCTCTATCCTTCTCTGAGCGGTAGAACCTGGGAATATCTTTCAATTCGTGGGAGTTGCTGTTTTTATTGGCGACAAAGGCAAAAATTACGGAGTAAACTAAGATCAGTCCGGCAATGACAGCATGAAGTCTTAAAGAACCAAATATCTTAATGCCATTATAAATTCCGAATATCCATTCTATGATAAGGATGGCCCCGGGGATGATAAACAGTGTTGCACATCTTGACTCCAAGGATGCCAACGAGTCATTTTTGACATAGTGACCCATAACGGCCATGAGAATATAACACAGCACATACACAAGGACATAGCCTAAATCCACTGCACAGGCGGCGATAAAAAAGGCCAGGCAAAGAAGATTGATAATGACAATCGGAACGAGTCCCAAAGAAAAACTGGTGACAAAAGCGCCTTCCGGGTCATCCTTGAGGCTATTGCTTGCACTCCTCGGAACATTCCAAAAGCGAAAAATTTTGTTATATTTATCCGTCAGCGCAGTTGCTTCCTTCAGAATCGGCCCCTGATTGCCGCAACAGTCGGCATAGGCATATTGGAGCCGATACAGCTCCTCAACGGCTTTTTCATGGGACATCTCCGCACTTCCGGCCCCACCCTCTAACAATTTCTGTGCAATATCAATACTTAACATGGCACGTTCTCCCTGCTCGCATATGACGGTAAGCGTCTGTCATTTTACTTACCCTTCTTTTTTCTCTATAATAACAAAACGCACCCTGTTTTTCAAGGTGCATTTTGCATAAATTCACAAGGGAGTGAATATTTTTCAGCCTTATTAACCGTTACGTCTCCCTGCCTGCCAGCTTGACGGTCAGCCAGCGGAGAAAGCCGGTGTCTTGGAAAAAGTCTAGCTGCTCCAGGGCCTTCTGGGTGTTGCCGGAGGCCATGGCATTGCAGGAATCCGCCCCCAGCAGGGCGCAGAGGCCGTCCCCGTCCAGCACGTCGTCCCGAAGCTGGAAGGCCAGGCCCACCAGCAGACCGTACTGCAAAGCGGCCCGCTCCGTCTCCGGGCTGGCCCCGGCGGCGGCGGCGCCCATGGCGCAGGCCGCGGCCAGGAGTGTGGCCGTCTTATCCACCTCCGTGGCGACCATGGCCTCCGCCGAGGCGGGAGCGCTTAAATCCGTGTGCTGGCCGCCGCAGATGCCCGCGAGACCCGCCGCGTTCGCCAGAAGGCGGCAGCAGCGCATTTTCTGCCCGTCGCTCAGGGACGCGGCGCATATGGCCTCGAACGCCTCCGCCTGGAGACAGTCCCCCGCCAGGACAGCGGTGGTCTCCCCAAACCGCTTGTGACAGGAGGGCTGGCCCCGCCGCAGGTCGTCGTCGTCCATGCAGGGCAGGTCGTCGTGTATCAGGCTGTAGGTGTGCAGCATTTCAATGCCGCAGGCGATGGGCATACACCGCTCCACATCGCCCCCGCAGACGCGGCAAAATTCCAGACACAGCACCGGGCGTATGCGCTTGCCCCCGGCCAGGAGGCTATACCGCATGGCCTCCCGGAGGCCGTTTTTCCCATCCTCCGCCGGGGGAAAATACCCCGCCAGGGCCTTCTCTATCCTCTCCTGCAATCCCGCCAGATGCAGGGAATACTCGTCCCGCTCACTCAAAGGGCAGCTCCTCCGGGGCGCCGTCCGGCCCCTTGCGAAGCTGAACGACCTTCTGCTCCGCCTGGTCAAGCTGCTGACTGCACTGCTTGATAAGTCCCGCCCCCTCCTCGAAAAGGCCCAGGCTCTCCGCCAGGGGGGCATCTCCCTTTTCCAGCAGCCGGACGATCTCCTCCAGCCGGGCCAGGGACTGCTCAAAGCTCTTTTTCTCTTCCGCCATGGTGAACCTCCTTCACAACACAGTCCAGGTCGCCCCCGGACAGCTTTACATTGATCTCGTCCCCCGCCGCAAGCTCCGACGCCTGCCGCACCGCCGCGCCGTCCTTTTCCACAATGGAATAGCCCCGCCCCAGCACCTTCAGGGGGCTGAGGGCGTCCAGCTTGGCGGCCAGGGCCACATATTTCCGCCGGGCGGCGGCCACGGTCTGCTCCCCCGCGCCGGAAAGATTGGCACGGGCATAGTCCAGGGCCATGCGCTTGGCCCCCAGATACACCTCCGGGTCAGTCAGCGCCGGGCGGGTGGAAAGCTCCTCCAGGCGGCGGGAGAGCCTGTCCAGCTTCTTGTCCATTGCCTGCTGGAGCCGCGCCCCGTTCTGGGCAATGCCCGCCAGCACATCCACCATGTCCGGCCCCACGATCTCCGCTGCATTGGAGGGCGTGGCGGCCCGCCGGTCTGCCACATAGTCCGCTATGGTCACGTCCGGCTCATGGCCCACCGCCGAGACCACCGGCAGCTCAGAGGCATAAATGGCCCGCGCCACCCGCTCGTCGTTAAAGGCCCACAGATCCTCAATGGAGCCGCCGCCCCGGCCCGTGATGATAACGTCCGCCACATGGTAGCGGTTGGCGTATTGGATGGCCCCCACGATTTCCGGCGGAGCCTCCACCCCCTGCACCCGCACAGGCAGGACAAGGATTTTCGCCATAGGCCAGCGTTTCCCCAGCACACGAATAATATCGTGTACCGCCGCCCCGGCTCCGCTGGTGATGACCGCCACCCGCCTGGGGAAGGCGGGCAGGGGCTTTTTATGGGCCGGGTCGAAAAGGCCCTCCGCCGCCAGCTTTGCCTTGAGCTGCTCGAAGGCGATCTGCAAATCCCCGGTTCCCTCCGGCATCAGGCCGGACACATACAACTGATATACCCCGTCCCTGGGATAGACCGAGACCCGCCCCGTGGCGGTAACGCTCATGCCGCTCTCAGGCCGGAACCGCAGCTTGGAGGCACTGGAGCGGAACATTACGCATTTCAGACTGCTCTCCCCATCCTTCATGGTGAAATAGTGATGCCCTGAGGGGTATATCTTATAGTTCGACAGCTCCCCCCGAACCATCACCCTGTCCAGCATAGGGTCCGCCTCCAGCAGCTCCTTGATGTGGCCGTTGAGCTGGGAGACGGTGAAAACAAGCTCATTCATCTCGTTCATCGGCACTCTCGCCCTCCGGCGGCGCATCCTCCGGCAGCATCTCATTCGGCTCCGACGGGGCTGCCTCCGGCTCGGTCTCCTGGGGCTGCCCGGCGGTCTCCTCCGGCGGCGGGGTGGTCTCCTGGGGCTTGGACGCCGCCACCTCGCCCTGGTAAAAGCCGCCCAAAACACCGTTTATGAAGGCCACCACCTCCCGATCCTCGTAGCCCTTCGCCAGGTCTACGGCCTCGTTGATGGCGGAGGCATCCGGCACGTCGGGCATATACAGCACCTCATACATGGCCTGGCGCAGCACCGCCGCCGCGCTGCGGGAAATGCGCTCCGTGCGCCAGCCTTTGGCGTACCTGCCAATATAGCCGTCCAGCTCCTCCCGACGCTCCGCCACGCCGGTGACGCTGCGGCGGATAAAGCTCATGTCCTTGGCGGAGGGGCCTTCCCGGTAGATGTCTCCCTCCTCCGCCATGGCCGCGTAATGCTCCGGCTCGAAAAAGGCAAACAAAGCCTCCTCCGGCTGCTGGCCGGTGGCGGCCACGGAAAAGCCAAGCTGAATGGCAATCTCTCTTGCTGCTGTTCTGGTCATTTCTCTCTCCACATATAACAAGGGCCCCGCTCCGGGGGCCCGATTTTTCGCTGCGCTGCCTGTCTTTACTTATCCAGGGAGATGCCTGTCACATGGACGTTCACCACGCAGCTCATGCCGGTAACGGACTCCACCTCGGTGCATACGGTGTCCTGCACCCGGACGGCTACATCGGTGATGCTCCCGGCGGGGCGGACGTTTATCAGCACGTCGATGGTAATTTTCTCGTCTATAAAGCGGATCTTCAGGCCCTTCACAGGGTTCTTCCGTCCGAAAAGCTCCACCAGCTCCGGCGAGGTGGGACTGCCCATACTGGCGACGCCCTCCACCTCGGTGACGACGGCGCTTACCATAACGGCGATCACGTCCTCCGAGATGTTGACAGTACCCTTTTCCTCTTGTTTGGTGATGTAATTTTCGGCCATGGCCTAACACCTCCAAGTTATTTTGTGGGGGTATTATACCACACCCCGCCCGAAAAGAAAAGGGCAAAAGGACAAAACTTATTGGTTTCTGTTAATCCGTCACCTCAATCACGTTCAGCTCCGTGGCGGCAAAATCCGTGTTCGCCAGAACAGCCTCCGTGATTTGGGCCACCTGGGTGGAGGTCAGCCCCTCGATGGGGGCGGGGACAGCCACGGTAATGCCGTCGTCCGAGGCGAACACCACGCAGTCCGCGTAGCCCTTGGCAAGCAGCTCATTTTCCACCAGGGCCTCCTGCAAATTCCAGGCGGCCATGGCGTTGATCTGCTCCATGGAGGCGTCTATGACCTCCTGGGACGCGTCGTCCCCGGAGCAGGCCAGCTCCAGCAGCTCCAGGGCCTCATCCCGCGAGGACTGGCGGGACAGCCTGGCCTCGTCAAAATAGACCGAGGTAATCACGCTGGCCGCCTCCGCCTCCGCCGAGGCCGCCAGATACTCCTCCTCTGCCGCCGCCATAGCCGCGTCCTCCGCCACCACCATGGCCGTGTCCGCCGTACCCCACCGGCTGTTATATGACCAGTTGAGATACACCGCCGCGCCCACAAACACCAGCACCGCCGCAATGACGATATTCCGCTTCAAATTTCTTCTCAAGGTCTATCCCTCCATCATTTTGAAAATTTCGATTTTATCCGCGCCCAGCCCGGTATAGCATCGCACCGCCTCCGTGACAATCAGGCACACCGCCGCGCTGTCCGCTCCCTGGCATACGATGGCCGCGCCGCTGTCCGACAGCAGCAGACTGACCTCCCCTACGCCTTCCATCTGTGATAACAGTGCCTCCAGCCTCGCCTCCTCCGTCGCCGCATCGCTCTCCCCGGCGGTCAGGCCCGACGGCCAGGCCAGCAGCGCCAGCCCCACCAACCCCACCAAAACCACGTATTTCCAGCTTCCCAGCCGCTCCGCCAGGGTCTTCCACCTATCCCTCATCGCCGCTCCATTCCTGCCGTTCCGCCGGGATTCCCAGCTCCGCCTCTATCGCCTGTGAAAGCGCCCCGTCATAAGCCCCGGCCAGCACCGCCTGCCAGGGATACCACACCAGGGCCTCCTCATCCCACCGGGCCGTTACGGACACTTCCTCCACGGCCACGCCGGTCTCCGCCGCTTTGTCTAATATATATGCCTCGTATTCCCCTTCTATGTATGCCCGGTTCAGCATTTTTGACTCCTCCTCCGACTGCGCTACCACTTCCTCCGCCATCTGCTCGTATTCCGCAAGGCCCACCGCCAGATCCGCCAGGTCGATTTCCAGCAGCGGCGACACCAGCGCCAGGGTACACACAATGGTACACACCAGCCCCGTCACCGAGCGCACCCGCCCCGGCGGGGTCAGCGCCATAGCAATCGCCCGTAGAACAGAGGCCGCCACAATGCCCGTAATCCAGCCCTTCATCCCGTCACCGCCTCCATGGACAGCACGATGGACACAAACAGCATGGCCGCCGCACTCCCCAACAGGCCCAGGGCCATGCCGTAGGCCGTGCCGATGTTTCCGATAAGAACCGACAGCCGCCCCTGGGAAAAGGGCTCCGCGAGGCAGGCCGCCGCCTTGAACAAAAGATAGTGCAGCCCCAGGCCCAGCACCGGCCCGACGCACACGCACAGCACCGCCGCCAGCCCGAAAATGCCCACCCCGTTTCGCAGCAGGGACGCCCCCGCAAGGTATGTGTCCGCCGCGTCGGACAGGATAGACCCCACCACCGGCAGGGCCGCCGATATGGCCGTTTTCGTAAGGCTCCCGGCCAGCTTATCCGCGCTCCCGGCGATCAGACCGGAGAGGGTCAGGCACAGGGTAAAGGCTGTTGTCAGCCCGGTCAGAAGCAGATTTCCCAGCCAGCCCAACAGCTTCACCGGCCCGCCCAGCGCGCCCCCCGGCAGGGCCGCGTCCGCCGCGCTGACGGCGGCATAGGCGTATATCAGGGGCAGAATAGCCTGGACGCCCAGGGTCATCAGGACATCCAGCCCCAGGGCCGAGGCGGTATACCGGGCCGCCCCCGCCGCGCCGCTTCCGGCGGCAGCGGACGCCGCCGCGATACAGGGCAGCAGCGCCTTGGAAAAATCCGACAGCTCCGCCAGGGCCGCCTCCGTCTGCCCCAGAAAGGAGGTCATACCCCCCGCGCAGCAGCTCATAATCGCCAGCGCCCCCGCCATGACTGCGAAATCCGGCGTTTTTCCGCTCTCGCTGACCGCCCCCGCCAGCGAGCAGAGAAGGGCCACGCTCAGGGCCGTGCAGGCGCTTTTCGCGGCCCTGGAAAGCTGCTCCCCCGCGGCGGAAACAGCCCACTGCCAGATGGTTTTAAAAAGCCCCACCCCGCTGACGGCGTCGCTGACCGTGGTCTCCCCCAGGATCTCCTGGGCCGCCTCCGGCAGCGCCTGCTCCACCTCGTCCGTGTCCACCGCCAGGGCCGGGGTTCCCAGCACCGGGGCAACCAGCAGAAAGCACAGTACCCCCTTCATTCTCCGGCCTCCTATACCATATTATTAATCATCTGGAGCAGAGCCTGTATCAGCGGCAGGGCTGTGACCACGGCACAGGCCGCGCCGCACAGCTCCACCGCCGAGGCCACCGCCCCCCGTCCCCCATCCCGGCACAGGTCGGCGCTGATGCGGGTAATAACGCCGATGCCCACGCATTTGAGAACCGGGCTGACAACGGCGGCGCTCAGCCCTGTCTGCTCCTGGGCCAGGGTGAGGATGTCCCGCAGGCCCTGGATTAGCTCCGCAGCCAGGGCCACCCCCATCAGGCTGACGGACAGGCCCACCGCGAACCCCAGCTCCGGGGCCGATTTTTTCAGCAGCAGCGACACCACCACCCCGGCAATCCCCATGGCCGCCGCCTTGATCAGCAGGTTCATCCCAGGGAAAACAGGGTCTTGATAAGCTCGAAC
>JAJQFY010000243.1 GCA_021200935.1 Oscillospiraceae bacterium | reverse complement strand
AGACCTCCACCGTCAACGGCACCATCACCGTCCTTGACAGCGGCATCATCATGGTCGAGCCGCTGGAGGGCGAAGCCTCCGGCGCTGCCTCCTCTGAGGAGCCTGCCGCCGCTGGGGACAATGCCGCCGACCTTGAGGCTTATAAGGACTATCTTCGTGAGCAGCTCGCCGCCGACGGCGGCCCCGACGAGTTCAAGGCGGAAATGAACGCCCAGATCGACTCTGCCGAGACCACCGGCAGCGAGAACTTTGCCACCCTCATCGAGTTCGGCATCGCCGTGTCCTACGACAACTGGGCAGCCGGTATGCTGGAAACCAGCGGCGCCCCCGTAGCCTACTGATTTCAGGATACAGCGCTTATAACCCCCATGAAACCCTTCGCCCCCAGCCGGTTGGCTGGGGGCGATTTCTGTCTGGTGGGACTATGGCGTATTTTGGTCAAACACCGTAACCAACGGGAGCTGCACGGAAGGCTCCTTCAGCGTTCAAACAGGACGGAGCCGCCTTCATATGGGTGGTCATACACGAGAATGTCACGACAATCAGACTTGTATCTGCATAGTTTATACAAAATCAGCATATCTCCGCTCCCGCTCAGCGTCATTACCAGCGCAAGAAGGTAAAGGGGAACGCTGCCGTTTATCAGGGAAACAGCGAACAGCCCAAACCCAAGAAGGATGGTCGGCATGGCCCCTCCTATCATATATCCGCAGCGTTTCAGCGGGGAAGTACACGTGCAGTAGGGTGTCAGCATTTTCCAGACAACGCCGAACCTTATATCCTTCAGGTGATGTTCAGCAAATATCCCCCAGGTTATCCCGTGGATCAGCTCATGGGCAACAATTAACAGCAAAAGCACCACAAACCAAATCCATGCTGCTTCAATCCATCCGGCATCCCATCCGGCAGCAAATATACTTCCGCAAATGATTCTGTGAAGAACAATTTCGCAGACAATAAACGGAACGGCAAGCAGAGGCCCTTTGATGTTGGCGTCGAGCAAGCTAACCGTGAGATCCTTTCGTGTATATCCTTCAGACGTCAACTGTTCTGTT
Organism: Oscillospiraceae bacterium; assembly: GCA_021200935.1. Lineage (GTDB taxonomy): Bacteria > Bacillota > Clostridia > Oscillospirales > Oscillospiraceae > CAJOIG01. The sequence goes on along the minus strand of JAJQFY010000243.1, from coordinate 1,654 downwards.
AAGGCTTCCAGCTTCTCTTTGCGGCGCAGCTCTTCCTTGGATAATTTCCTGCCATGATCCAGGGTATCTGTATGATTGCTTTTTTCCAATAGTAAGTCCTCCGTATTTTGCAAAGTTCGGTTTGTCGCTCCCCTGACCACAGGAGATTGCCGGGTCTCGCCCTACTGATCCCGCGGGCCTTTAAAAACCAGGAAAAGCCCCACGCAGCCGAGGACTAACCCCACAAGTGAAAAGGGAAAACCGCTGAAGCTGTAAAGAATAAAGGAATTGATCCCTTCCTCCGCGCAGCAGAGCAAAATCCCAAAAAGAATCAGCGCCATACCCTTTGCCGGTTTTTGCATATTCCCCGCCTCCCCGTTCTTCCAACGCTGGGGCCATTGTATCATGCTTTTCGTTAATTGTCTATCTAGTTTTTCTATCATTTGGAAAAGCCGCTCGCTGCTGCATCCTCCCCCGCCGCTTTCAAAAAATTCAAAAAAATTTCCGAAAAAAAGAGGGAAACGGGAGGGGGACGGCGTATATACTAAATAGAAGCGAAAGGAGGCGACGCCTATGCCCAGCATCCGACAGACACGGGAGACGCTGGAGACGCTGATCATCGGGCCATACGGAACCCTTTCCGCCAAGAGCCGGGGCCGCCCCGCGGCGGAGCCGGAGGACGAGGTGCGTACCTGCTTTCAGCGGGACGTTGACCGGGTCACGCACTCCAAAGCCTTCCGCCGCCTGCGCCACAAGACCCAGGTGTTTTTGCAGCCGGAGGGGGACCACTACCGCACCCGCCTGACCCACACCCTGGAGGTGTCCCGCATCGCCCGCACCATTGCCCGGGCCATCGGCTTAAACGAGGATCTATGCGAGGCCATCTCCCTGGGCCACGACCTGGGTCACACCCCTTTCGGCCACGCGGGGGAGCGGGCCTTGCGGGCGCTGACCGGGGCCTTCAACCACTATGAGCAGAGCCTGCGGGTGGTGGACAAGCTGGAAAAGGATGGCCGGGGCCTGAACCTGTGCCACGAGACCCGCATGGGGATTTTAAACCACACCACCGGCCTGCCGAAGGACACATTGGAGGCGGACGTGGTGCGGCTGGCCGACCATATCGCCTATTTCAACCACGACCTGGACGACGCGGAGCGGGCCGGAATCGTGACGGCGGAGGACGTCCCCGCCCTGGTGCGGGAGCGCATCGGCACCCGCAACTCCCAGCGCATCAACGCCATGGTGACGGACGCCATTGAAAACAGCGCCCAGGGAGCCATCGGCCTGTCCCCGGATATGCAGCGGGCCTACGACGTGTTTAACGACTTTATGTACAACGCCGTGTACCGCAACCCCACCGCCAAGGGGGAGGAGTCCAAGGTGCAGGGGATTTTAGGCCCCACCCTGGAATACTACATAAAAAATGTGGACAGGCTCCCCCCGGAATACCAGGCCATTGCGGAGGCAGAGGGGGCCCAGACCGCCGCCACGGACTATGTCTCCGGCATGACCGACAGCTTCGCCATCGCCACCTTTGAGGATTTGTTTATACCGGCGAGGTGGAGCGTAAAATAGGTCATCCCCGACCGGGTCGCGGATGAGGGGAGGGCGGCCAGTGCCCGCCCCAAACCGCCCCCGGCGGGCGCCACGTGGGCCCCGTAAAATCCCCGCGGAA
>JAJQFY010000147.1 GCA_021200935.1 Oscillospiraceae bacterium | reverse complement strand
ACCCAAAAAATCAGAAGAGGCCCTACTCGCCCCGCCAAAGCTCTTATTTGCCTTTGCCTTGTTCTGGCAACCGTTTTCGCTCCCAGCCTTTCAGCCATCCCGGCGCGGACAATTTCAGCCTGAGTACCAGCGCCGAGGCCGCCACTACCTACACCTATACCTATTACGCCAAATATACCGGCAGCTCCTCCAGCTTTGTGGACGCGCTGAAATCCCTGGGGATCGATTCCTCCTACAGCAGCCGCAAGTCCATTGCCGCGCTGAACGGAATCTCCAGCTACACCGGCACCAGCAGCCAAAACACCACCCTTCTCAAGCTCCTGAAGCAGGGCAAGCTAGTCAAGTCCAAGACCGCGTCTTCCAGCCCCTCCAGCTCCAGCAGCACGACCACCTATTACGCCAAGTATACTGGCAGCTCCTCCAGCTTTGTGGACGCGCTGAAATCCCTGGGAATTGATTCCTCCTACAGCAACCGCAAGTCCATTGCCGCGCTGAACGGAATCTCCAGCTACACCGGCACCAGCAGCCAAAACACCACCCTTCTCAAGCTCCTGAAGCAGGGCAAGCTAGTCAAATCCAAGGGTTCCAGTTCTTCCAGCTCCAGTACCTCCCTGGTCTCCGCGAATATGTCCAGCGTTAATTTCATCAAGCAGGGTTCCAAAACATGCAAGGCCACATCTCTTGCCATGAGCCTGAACCTTCTTCTGGGAACGAATACCTATACCACCGCCAAGCTGGGCAGCAGTTGCTGCGTGAGCGTCAACGGAAACACCTATAAGGCCTCCAACGGAAGTACCTATAAAGCTACATATAAGACAGACTCCTATGTTGGCTCCGCCACTGAGCAGCTCAACGCCGTTGAAAGGGCCATTGCCGCAGGCGTTCCCATTGTGGTAGCCGTACACAGCACCAAAAGCGGCGGCACCCAGCATCACTGGATCATTATATACGGAAAGGACAGCAGCGGCAATTATCTGATTATCGACCCAGCCTCTGGCACCAGCGGCACCAAGCTGTCCAACTACACAAAGAAAACCATGAGTTCCGCCAACTACGCCTTTGGTTTGACAGATTACAGCACCACCCACTATGGCTATATTACTTTCACAAAGGTATAATGCCCCTTTTCCAAAGAATGTGTTTTGAACCCGACGCCAGGGAACCGCTCCCATGCGGTTCCCTGGCTGTTTTCGTTACTCTTGACTAATCCCCTTTTCCCGTGATAGGATAACGCAAAGGCATAAAACTGAACAGGCCGGTGAGCTTTCGCCGGGGCCGGGTCACGGACGTGACAGTGGACACAGACATATAATGATCCACGGGACAACGCTTTCAAAAAACTGTCCCGTGGGTTTTTCTGTCCCTATGGAGGAATTGAAATGAAGCAAGTTGGAAAAAATGACCCCCAGGCCATGCTGCCGGTGGTAATGCGGGTGTCCGCCGTGACGCTGGCGGGAAACATCCTGCTCATGGTTATGAAGCTGCTGTCGGGGCTGCTGGGCCATTCCGGGGCCATGCTCTCCGACGCGGTACACACCGCCTCGGACGTTTTCAGCACCCTGATCGTTATGGTGGGGGTGCGCCTGTCCCAAAAGGCAGCGGACGCCGAGCATCCCTACGGCCACGAGCGGATGGAGTGCGCGGCGGCGATTCTTCTCGCGGGCATCCTGGCCCTCACCGGTCTGGGCCTGGGCTGGAACGGGCTGAACACCCTTATCGCCGGGGATTTTGACAGCCTGGAAACGCCGGGGGCGCTGGCCCTGGGGGCGGCCATTGTGTCCATTCTCGCCAAGGAGGGGATGTACCGCTACACCCGCCGCCACGCCCTGCGGGTCAATTCCACGGCGCTGATGGCAGACGCGTGGCACCACCGCTCAGACGCGCTGTCCTCCATCGGGGCGCTGATCGGCGTGGGCGGCTCCATGCTGGGTCTGCCCTTCATGGACGCGGCGGCCAGCGTGGTTATATCCCTGTGTATTCTGAAAGCGGCCTGGGACATAGGCCGGGACGCCCTGGACAAAATGGTTGACCGCGCCTGCGACCAGCAGACGGAGGAACAAATGCGCGCCTGCGCCCTGGCCCAGCCGGGCGTTCTGGACATCGACCTGCTCCACACGCGGATGTTCGGCAGCCGGGTCTATGTGGAGATGGAAATACGGGCCGACGGCTCCATGCCCCTACGCCAGGCCCACGCCATTGCCGAAGCCGTCCACCTGGCCCTGGAAACCGAGTTCCCCCAGGTGAAGCACGTCATGGTTCACGTAAACCCCACCGAGGAGGACGAGTGAGCCGCCCTATCGCCTCCCTGGAAAAGGTCTCACTGTGCATTATATTCAATCGCCCATTGTTCAAGGGCTTCCAGAACAGGAATAAACTTAACCCCAATGGGGGTAAGCGAGTACTCCACCCTCGGGGGGACTTCCCGATATACTTCTCTGTGAACAAGGCCATATTGCTCAAGTGTCCTCAGCTCCTTTGTCAGATTCGCCTCCGTAACATTGGGAAGCCTGCGCTTCAATTCGCTAAAGCGCAGGGTCTGTTGACTTAGAAAATAGATAATAACCATTGTCCATTTGCCGCGTACTATTTTTTGCACCCCGGCAAGCGGGCAATTTTCTATTGTATCGCTGTAATCCTTCATGGCCATCTCCTTTACTATTAAAAATAATAGTAGCTATCAAAAAATAATGTACTTGTATATTTGCATTGTACCATTT
>JAJQFY010000040.1 GCA_021200935.1 Oscillospiraceae bacterium | reverse complement strand
CTATATGCCATCGCCGCCGCCCCCGTATTCCTGCATCACCGCCCCGGCGATATGCACCATTTGGGCAATTTTCATAGCTCTGTCCAGCTTTTCCTGCTTTTCCGGGCGCATATAGGGCCGCATAGCCATCAGCAGGGCGCTGGATTTGCTGTTTTTCTCCTTCCCGCCGGAAAACACCCTTCCCAGGGTGGACAGGAGCCGGGCATCCCCGCCCAGAGGGGACAGCTCCGTCTCCTTGGCTTGGGAGGCAGATTCATCGTCCGCGCTCGGCTCGCCGCCCCCCATCAGGCTCTTGGCCATCTGGGCGATTTTCCCCATCTGCTCCGGGTCGGACAGAACGGCTGTGATTTTATCACTCAGCTCACTGTCCATTCCGCACCGCCTTTTCCACCTGGGCGGCAAAGCTGCGCCCCTCCGGGGTGGACAAAATGCCCTTGAGCATATTGGCCAGCGCCTGGGTATCCCCCTGGCGGGCGGCCTGGGTCAGCCGCTCCCCGTCTACCTGGGCGGCCAGCCTGGCCCCCGCCTCCGAGGCCGCCAGCTTCTCCAGGGCCGGGCCGTTTTTCCCCTGCCGCACCTGCTGGGCGTATTGTTCCATGTCCATGTTCTGCTTCATATGAAAATCCCCCCTCTGCTGTTCCATACTATGCGGGTTCAGCAGAGAGGGTGATTCTTTTTTTACCTCAGTTTAAATATTCATACAGCCGCATGAACATGGTGGCGACCTCGGCGCGGGTGGCGGCGGCGGTGGGATTAATTTTTTCATTATCGTCGCCCTGGATAATGCCGATGTTCACCATGGCGTTCACCGCGTCCTCGGCATAGCTGGCGACCTTGGAGCTGTCGCTGAAGGAGACGCCGCTGGTGGACAGGTTCAGGCCAAGCTGCTCTGTCAGGTAGTTATAGATGATAACACATATATCCTGGCGGGAGATGGCACTGCCGGGGCTGAACGTGGTGGAGGAGGTGCCGTTGACGATATTATTCAGGTACGCCCACTGGGCGTAGCCGCTGCAATAGCTGACGCTTGCGCCGGTCAGGTCGGTGAAGGGGCAGACATACACCAGTGTCTTGCCGTTGTAAACGGAGCGGACATAGCCGGTAGAGCCGTTATAGCTGACCTGGTACCACACGACCCCGTCCTCGCTTTCGTCGGCGGAAACTGTGCTGAGAACGTGGATGTACTGCCCGCTGGCGGCAATGCTTGTGACCTGGCTGCTGCTGGTGGTGGTATCCGAGCGGACGATAATGTCCGTGCCGTTCGTCATGCCCACCGTGCCGGACCAGCTCTCGAAGGTGTTGCTGACCCCCGCGAAGCGGCCCAGAAGGGCGATAAACTGCGCTCTGGTCATGCTGCTGTTGGGCGAGAAGGTGGTAGACGTGACGCCCACCATCAGCTCCTTGGCATAGACGAAGCCAACCGCCGCCGCATACCAACTGGAGTTAGAGACATCCGTAAAGGGCAGGGATATTTCCGCCGAAATGGTGTGATCGGCCTTCACATTGCTGAAGGTGTAGCTGGTCTCGGAGGTTCCGATGCTGGTGCCGTCCACCTTCACATCCCCCAGGGTGTACCCCGTCAGGGCGGAAATGGTGAAGGTCACGCTGGCCCCGGACAGGACGCTGACCGCCCCGGAGGGGGAGATAAAGCCGTAGGGGTCTTCCACCGTAATGGTGTACATGGTGCCAAACTTCATCTTATAGGTGACGATGCTGCTGGAAACGCAGCCATCCGCCATAGCGAACGCCTTGATGGTCATGCCGTCCGTCACGGTAATGCTGGTGGACGACGTCACCTGGGTGCTTGAGGTGGAGGGGGTGGAACCGTTGGTGGTATAGTAGATGGTCTCCCCGTCCTCACATTCCAGGGTGACGGTGGTGCCGGAGGCCACATAGTAATAATTGCCGGACTGGTATATACCGCTTCCGCTGGTCGTGACCACCGTTGGGGCGCTGAGCTGGGTGACGGTCTCGTTGAGGGACATACTGTTGTCGTAGCCCTCCACCACCGCAATGGCCCGAATGGTGGTCTCCCCCGTTATCTTGAAGGCGCTTGTATACTTCTTGCTGCTGGTGGTGGGCGCCGTGCCGTCGGTGGTGTAATAGATGACCGCGGAGCTGTCTGTATGGGACAGGGTGACGGTGGCGCTGCCCGCGCCGGTGGAGGTGACGGTCATAGTGGGGGCGGCGGCATAGCTCAGGCCCGCGTCGTCGCTGGGCGCGCTGACATTGGGCTTGCTGCTGCAGCTACGGCGGTAAATGGCGTAGCCACGGTTCAGGTAATAGCTGGTCAGGGTACTCAGGGTGGTTATCTTGTCATAGCTTTTGCCGTCAATGGCCTCGCCATAGCAGGTAACGCGCATTTTGCAGGGCGTCTGCTCGGTGATTTCCACGGAGACGATGTTGCCGTCCGAATCATAGCCAATATCCGTAACCAGCATTACGTGGCTGGAGGGGTTATTGATGGCATCGCCCACCTGGAGCTTTTGAATATCCGTGCCGATATAGGAGGAGAAGTTCAAAAGGCTGGTGCAGGTGCAGCGGTAGGGCAAATCCCAGGCATAGGACACAAAGCCGGAGCAGTCGCTGCCGTAATAGGGAGCGGTGCGGGAGTAGGTGGAATAGCTTGAGTAGAACACGCTGGAGGAGTCGCTGACCGCCTCCAAAAATTCCGCCAGGGTCAAGTCCCAGCCCACATAGCCGGTGCTGACCGCCTGGGAATAGGGTACGCCCTTATAGGTCTTCCCCGCCTGGAAATAGCCGTAGGTAATGGTGCCGTCCGTGGCCTCCACCTTGGAGTTGGAGCCGGTGTTGGCGCTGACGTAGGAGGAGTTGTCCCCGCCCCAGGAATACCGGGTCTCAAGGCACGTCCACGTCACCTCCGCCATCTGCTGGGCCCGGAGAACGATGTTCTGCTGATTGGTGGTCAGAGAGCCGGTCAGCACCTCAGAGGTGCTGGCAAGCAGTAGGCCGGAGCTTGTGGACACATAATCCTCCAGCGCCTCCTGCTTTTCCTCGTATTCCTCGGACTCCAAAAATTCCGCTTCATTTGCGAGCTGCTCGGAATCGGACAGACCCGTCTGGGCCGCGTTCAGCTCAGACTGGTGCAGGCTGTAGGCCTGCAGGCTCACGCTGCCCTCAAACAGGGCGGAAAGGGCGGTCTGCCAGGTGCCGTCGTCGTTCACCACCACCAGGTAGTCCCCGTCTGTATAGCAGCTCGTAATGCCGGATAGGAGGGCGTCGTCCACTCCCTCCGCGTACAGGGTATAATTCAGAACCGAGCCGGTCAAATAGAGGTTTCCGTATTCCGTGGGAATAAGTCCCTTTAAGCCGGAGGGGCTGTCAAGCTCTTCCAGCCCGCCGCTTTCCATGTCATAGGAATAGGCCGCGCCGCCGGCCATAAACCGCAGCTCCTGGCCCATCACATACATTTGCTTGATATAGGTGCCAAAATCATAGACGGTCTCCGCCGTGCCGCCGCTGGCGTCCATGCGGTACACAACGCCGGACACTGTATAATACAGATACCCGTCGGACAGGTTCAGGTTTCGGGCGTCCACGCTTGCCAGCAGGGTGACGCTTCCGTCTATGTCCAGATAAAGACCGTCCTCGCTGTAGTAGAAGCTGCTGCCGGAGGTCAGCATAGTGCCGCCCCCCAGGATCGAGGCCACCGTATTGCCCGGCTCCGTCCAGGGCCAGGTTTTATGCTCCGACTCCTCGGTCTCCTCCTCCGGCTCCTCTGAGCTTTCCTCGCTCTCGCCGTCGGCCTCGCCAGACCTCTCGTCGGAGGCGTCCTCCCCGCTTTCGTCCGCGGCTTCATCCTCAGCCGCATCAGCGGCATCGCCGGAATTTTCGTCCGCAGAAGCGTCAGCGGGATCCTCCTCGGCATCCTCATCAGCCCCAGTGTCCTCTTCTGCGGCGTCCGCCTCATCCCCGGCGTCTGCGGCCTCATCACCGTCGGCGCTGTCGTCCACCGCTTCAGGCGCCTCCTCCGCAGCGGAGGAACTCTCACTTTCCAGCGCGGCAGGCGGATTCTCCTGAGCAAAGGCGATCTCCACTCCAAGAGATAGTATAATAGTCATCACCAAAAGCAATGATGTTATCTTATGGAATACAGACATTGTTATCCTCCATAATAAACGTCACAATACCCGCCAGCGCCCCGCGCCTCTTGGGTATAACAAGGCCAATCTGCCTTTGTACGTTCCTTATTATACCAGAGCCATAGTGGAATTGCAAGAACTTTTTGTTTCCGATTTGTAACTATTTGAAACCTTTTTGTTTCGAGTCCCAATTTTTTCCGCAAAGGCCGACCGCCGCCGGGAGGCTCCGGCGGCGGTCATTGTGTTGTTAGTTACATTGAATTGTACTTACAGCACCCGCAGGCGTTTTACGTTGGGGACAGCGGCCAGCTTGAGGGCCAGCTCCTCGCTGATGTTGCTGCCAAGGTCAATGACGGTGTAGGCAACGGAGCCCTTGGCCTTGTTCTGCATATGCTCCACGTTGATGTTCTCCCCGCCGATAAGGTCGAGGAAGCTGTTCAGCATACGGGGGATGTTGTCGTGGATGATGCAGACGCGGCAGGCCCCGGCCCGCTCCAGCTTCAGCTCCGGCAGGTTCACGGAGTTGTGGACGTTGCCGTCCAGCAGGTAATCCGCCAGCTCCTGGGCGGCCATAACGGCGCATTTATCCTCGCTCTCCGGGGTGGAGGCCCCCAGATGGGGGAAGGCCACAACGCCCTTGGCGCCGATGGCCTTGTCGTCCGGGAAATCGGTGACGTAGCGGGCCACCTTGCCGGAGGCCAGGGCCGCCAGCACCGCGTCGCTGTCCACCAGGCCGCCCCGGGCCAGGTTGATAACCCGGACGCCGTCCTTCATCTGGGAAAACGCCTTGGCGTCCAGCATATGGTGGGTAGACTCATTGTGATGCACCTGAATCAGCACATAGTCGCTCTCACGGTAAATAGTGGCCAAATCCTCCGCGTGCTTCACGTCGCTGGAAAGCCGCCAGGCCGCCTCTACAGACAGATAGGGGTCATAGCCCCAAACGGTCATGCCCAGGTTCGCGGCGGTGTTCGCAATCTGCGCGCCGATGGCGCCGAGGCCAATGACGCCCAGGGTCTTGCCCATGATCTCCGGGCCGACAAAAGCCTTCTTCCCGGCCTCCACCTCAGCGGTCACGTCCGGGTGTCCGGCCAGGCCCTTGGCCCAGATGATGCCCTCCACCAGATCGCGGGAGGCCAGCACCAGCGAGCAGATGGCAAGCTCCACAACAGCCTGGGCGTTGGCCCCGGCGGTGTTAAAGACGGCAATGCCCTCCTCCGTGCAGCGCTCGGTGGGGACGTTGTCCGTTCCCACTCCGGCGCGGGCAATAGCCACCAGGCTCTTGTTAAACTCCATGTCGTGGATTTTTGCGGAGCGGAGGAGGAGCCCCGCAGGATCTTCGGACTCGTTATTCACAAGGAAGCCCTTGGCCGCCAGGATGTTCAGCCCCTGGCGGACGATGTTGTTCATGGTTTTTATTTCATACATGATGCTTCACCTCAAATTCCTTCATATAATCTGCCAACGCCTTCACGCCCTCCATGGGCTGCGCGTTATACAGGGAGGCCCGGATGCCGCCCACGCTGCGGTGGCCCTTCAAATTCATCAGGCCCCGGGCCTGGCCCTCCTTGGCGAACTGGGCGTCCAAATCCGCGCCCCCGGTGCGGAAGGTGATGTTCATGTCGCTGCGGGAATCCACGCGGGCGCAGGGCTTGTAGAGCCTGCTGTTATCGATGATGTCATAGATCATCTGGGCCTTTTCGTGCTTGATGGCCTCCATCCCGGCCACGCCGCCCTGCTTTTCCAGCCAGTCCAGGGTCAGGCCCAGCATATAAATGCACCAGCAGGGGGGCGTATTGTACATGCTGTCCTTGTCGATCATGGTCTTATAGCTGAGCATCAGGGGGGTGATGGGCATTTCATGCCCGGCCAGGGCCTTGTCCATGATAACCACGGTAACACCGGCGGGGGCCATGTTCTTCTGCGCCCCGGCCAGAATCAGGCCGTATTTGGACACATCCACCGGGTGGGAGAGAATCTCTGAACTCATGTCGCACACCAGGGGGGGCTCTGTCTGGGGGATATAATCCCAGGCGGTGCCATAGATGGTGTTGTTGGCGCAGTAATAGAAATACTTCGCACCCGGCGTCAGGTCAAGCTGCTCCTGCCGGGGAATGTAGGAGAAATTATCCTCCTGGGAGGAGGCGGCCACATGGATGTCGCCGTACTTTTTTGCCTCCTTCATGGCAATGTTCGCAAAGTTGCCGGTGACGGCATAGTCCGCCGTGCCGTCCTCCAGCAGGTTCAGGGGAACCATGGAAAACTGCAGAGACGCCCCGCCCTGGAGAAACAGAATCTCATGGGTGTCCGGCACCGCCAGGGCCGCCTTCAGCTTGGCCTTAGTAGCGTCGAAAATCTCCTGGAAAAAGGCGCTACGGTGGCTCATCTCCATAACGGACATACCGCTTCCGTTGTAGTTGAGGATCTCCGCTGCGGCCCGCTCCAGTGCCTCCTGGGGCAGGACGGACGGCCCGGCGGAAAAGTTGAATACTTCTTCCCGTTTCATGTCGTTATGCCTCGTTTTATTTATATTTTTACATTTTTATTGTTCTCACATAAACTTAAAAAACTGGATATTCCTTATAATTATAGCACACTTGTCATGGATTGCAAATCATTTATGCAGCCCAGCAGCTTGTCCCCCGACAGGGCGGCAATACGCACCGGCAGGACGCTCCCCCGCTCCACCGGCCTGTCCGCCCGCACGCGGCAGTAGTTGTCCCCGTGGCCCTCCCACTCGTTCTCAAACAGCACGGAGAGGGTACGCCCCACCTGCACCTGCAAATATCGCCGCTGGAGCCGGTCAATGACCGCCTTAGCCCGGAGAACCCGCTCCTCCTTTTGGGCGTGGCTGAGCTGATTCGGCATGGCCGCCGCCTTTGTCCCCGGTCTGGGGGAATAGGGAAAGGCGTGGACATAGAAAAATTCGCATTGCTCCAAAAAGTCCAGCGTCGCGGAAAAATCCGCCTCCGTCTCCCCCGGAAAGCCGCAGATTAAATCCGCCGTCAGGCTGCATCCGGGGAAATACCGGCGCAGGCGGTCGCAGGCCGCGAGAAACGCCGCCGTGTCGTACCGCCGGGCCATCCGCCTGAGTGTATCGTCGCACCCGGACTGGAGGGACAGGTGGAAATGGCGGCACACCTGCCCCAGCGCCGCCAGGCGGGCGCAGAACTCCTCCGTTATTACCGTTGGCTCCAGGGAACCGAGATGGAGCCGCACACCAGGGGCGGCCTGGGCCACGGTTTCCACCGCCTCCGCAAGGTTGGGCTTTCCCGGCAGATCCTTGCCGTAAGAGGCGATCTCTATGCCGGTCAGCACAATCTCCCGAAAGCCGCGCTCCCTCAAATCCGCCGTCTGGGTTCCGCAGTCCGTCAGGGGCAGGGATCGCACCCGGCCACGGGTATAGGGGATCACGCAATAGGTGCAGAAGTGGTCGCAGCCGTCCTGAATTTTCAGCATGGCCCGCGTCCGGCCAGAGGCCGCCCCGGCGGGGAGCGGCTCAAAATACCGGCGGCGGAAGGGGTCGTCTATCTCCACGGCGGGCAGGGCGCCCGCAATGGCGTCCGCCAGCTTCTCCTTCTCCCCGCTGCCAAAGACGATGTCCGCCCCCAGCTCCTTCACCTGCTCCGGCTCCAACTGGGAGAAGCAGCCGCACACGGCGGTCAGGGCGCCCGGATGCTGGGCCATCAGCCGCCGTATGGCCTGGCGGGATTTCCGCCCGCTCTCCGCCGTGACGGCGCAGGTGTTCACGACGACCACGTCCGCCCGCTCTCCCGTCTCCGCCGGTGCAAGGCCCCTCGCCTGGAGCATGGTTTCCAGCGCCTGGGTCTCATATTGGTTCACTTTACAGCCCAAGGTATAGACGGCGTATTTCATGGCACTTGTGTTTTCCTCTTTCCCGTTTTATAATATCGGAGACAATTTCTATAATTATGGTGATTTTCCTATGATATACTTAGACAACGCAGCCACCACCAAGGTGTGTCCGGAGGCGGCCCAGACCGCCCTGGAAATGATGACCGAAAATTTTGGAAACCCCAGCTCCACCCACGGGCCGGGCCGGGCCGCCAGAGACGCCCTGAAATCAGCGCGGGCCGACATTGCCGCCACGCTGAACGCAAAGCCGGAGGAGATTTTCTTCACCTCCGGCGGGTCAGAGAGCGACAACTGGGCCATCCGCTCCGGGGCGTGGCTTCGGCGGCACCAGGGGCGGCACATCATCAGCTCCACGGCGGAGCATGACGCGGTACGCAAAACCCTGGATTACATGGAATCCAAGGGCTGGGAGGTGACACGCCTCTCCCCCGGCCCGGACGGGGCCGTTGCCCCGGAGGCCGTCGCCGCCGCCCTGCGGCCCGACACGGCGCTGGTGAGCCTGATGCTGGTGAACAACGAGACCGGCGCGGTGACAGACATTCCCGCCGTGGCGAGGGCCATCCGGGCAGCCAAATCTCCCGCCCTGCTGCACACAGACGCCGTCCAGGGGTATATGAAGCTCCCCTTGTCCGTCAGGACCCTGGGGGCGGACATGGTCTCCCTCTCCGCCCATAAAATACACGGGATGAAGGGTACCGGGGCCTTGTACATCCGCAGCGGCATTCAGCTCCCGCCTCTGATTTTAGGCGGCGGGCAGGAAAATGGCCGCCGTTCCGGGACAGAGGGACTGCCCGGCATATGCGCTTTCGCCGCCGCCGCAAAGGCCGCCCAGGCCGATACCCAGGCCAGGGAACGCATGGCCGCGCTGCGCCAGCTCTGCATAGACCGGCTGCAAAGCGCCGCGCCGGAGCTTGTGGTCATTGGCGGGGGCGCGCCCCACATCCTCTCCCTCTCTCTGCCGGGGTATAGGAGCGAGGTGCTGCTCAATTACCTGGACAGTCTCGGCATATCCGTCTCCAAGGGTTCCGCCTGCAAGCGGGGGGCAAGAAGCCATGTGCTGGAGGCCATGGGTCTGCCCGCCCCGGTGATAGACGGAGCCATCCGGGTCTCCCTGTGCCGCTTCACCACAGAGGCGGACATCCTGGGCCTGTGCGACGGGCTGTTACAGGCCAGGGAACGGCTGTGCCGAACCCTATAAGGCGGCTATAAAAACGCCGCCCCGCGAAGAGGCTTGTCCCCCCAGCGGGGCGGTCTGTTTTTTAAGGCGTCAAGCCTGATAAAGATACTTGGTTACGCCCTCGCCAAAGCTGGCGGCATCGGCGGAAACGGTGACAGTGAAGGTAATGCTCTCCGTCTCCCCAAAGCGCTCCAGCCAGGCCAGGAACTTTGCCAGCGTGGACTCCGGCACCTCACCAATAATCTTGAAAAGGTTGTCAATAAACACATGGGTGATGTCAAAGTTCCCGGCTGCCAAGCCGCTGATAAAGCCGCCCATAAGGTCGATGGAGCTTATCCCATACTGCGAGGCGTGTACAAGCCGCGCCTGATAGGGGATGTCGTATGTAAGGTTTTTATCCTTCTCGATGCAGATCACGTCTCCGTGCTCCTCATCCACCGCCTTGCGAACCAAATCAACCAGCAGTTTTGTTTTGCCGGTTCCTTTCAGGCCCATGATTAACCGAACCAAGATCATCACACTCCTTGTTTTTGTTACCCGTATTCTATCATCTTTCCCCCGCTCCTGCAACGAAAATATGAAAATTTCAAGAGAATTTTTTCTTGGAGCGGCGCAAACGCGACATTACGTCCCTGGTTTTCCCAGCATACGGAACATATTTTTCTTATACGCCTCCACGCCGGGCTGGTCGAAGGGGTTGACCCCCAGCATATAGCCGCTGATGGCACAGGCGGTCTCGAAGAAGCAGACAAGCTCCGCAAAGCCCTCCTCGTCCCGCCGGGGGACGGACACGCCGATGTTCGGCACACCGCCGGCCACATGGGCGGCCTTCACCGCCTCCATCGCCACGCGGGAGATGTCTCCCAAACCGCGCCCGGCCAGGTAATTCAGCCCGTCCGCGTCGCCCATGGAAAAGGGCACCTCATAGTCCCGCAGGGGCCGCTCGAAGCTGACCACCGTCTCCATCAGGGTACGCGGCCCCTCCTGGATGTACTGGCCCATGGAGTGCAGATCCGCGTTGTATTCCACCGACGCGGGGTAGATGCCCACGCCGTTTTTCCCCTCGCTCTCGCCGAAAAGCTGCTTCCACCACTCCGCCATATAGCGGAAGGAGGGTTCGTAGCTGGCCAGAAGCTCGATGGTCTTGCCCTTGGCATACAGGCCGTTGCGGGCGGCAGCATACTGCCAGGCGGGATTTTCCACGCTGCGCTGGTCAAGCTCGTACATGGCCTCCGCCGCCGCGCCCACCAGGGTCTGCACGTCGCATCCGGCGGCAGCCAGGGGCAGCAGCCCCACGGCGGACAGAACGCTGTACCGCCCGCCCACGTCGTCCGGGACGACAAAGGTCTCGTACCCCTCGCTGTCCGCGATGGATTTTAACACGCCCTTCGCCGCGTCCGTGGTGGCGTAGATGCGCTTTTTGGCCCCGGCGCCGTATTTTTTCTCCAGCAGTCCCCGGAACACCCGGAAGGCCACGGCAGGCTCCAGGGTTGTGCCGGATTTGGACACCACGTTCACGGAGAAATCCCGGTCTCCCAGGCGCTCTATTTTATCGTTCAGATCGTCCGGGGAAAGGCCGTTTCCGGCAAAAATGACCTCCGGCCCGTTCTTCGGGCGTATCAGCTCGATGCCCGCACGGGCGCCAAGATAGCTGCCGCCGATGCCTACCACCACCAGCACCTGGCTGGTGTCCCGGATGCGTTCCGCCGCAAGCTGTATCTTCTTCAGCTCCTCGCCCTGAACCCGGCGGGGGAGCTGCCGCCAGCCGGTGAACTCCGCGCCCGCCCATATGCCGTCCGCCAAAGCCTTGTGAGCCAAAGCAGCGGCGCCATAGTCCGGCCCCGCGCTGTCCATAAACCCCAGCGCGCCGGAAAGATCGACCTTTACCATAAGAAGCGACCTCCTGCTTGTTTTATAACGTTCATAAGAATGTCTTTATTATAGCGCAGGGAGCCGGGTTTTTCAAGCGTGTTTTTCCACAAGTGGGGCAAGCTGCCCAGTTTTTGCCCCTTTTTCCGCCCAAAATGGGGAATTTACACCGCATTTCGCCCAGAATCTATTCTTTTCAACCGCGAGACGCCTTCCGCTTGAGCCGGGCTTCTGTTCTCGCTTTGGGGCTGTGTCCGGGTTTTAGGGGACGCTTCACACAATTTTCTATTCCACGGTCACAGATTTTGCCAGGTTTCTGGGCTTATCCACGTCCAGTCCCTTTGCTACGCTGACATAGTAGCCGATTAACTGAAGGGGAATGACTGCGAGGCTTCCGACAAAATGCTTATCGCTCTTTGGTATATAAACAACGAAATCAGCCAGCTCCTCTATTTCGTAATTGCCGTATGTCGTCAGCGCCATCAGGTATGCGCCCCGGCTCTTGACCTCTACCATATTGCTGACGGTCTTTTCATATAGCTCCGGCTGGGTGAGGGTTCCAATAACCAGCGTACCGTCCTCAATCAGTGAAATTGTCCCATGCTTCAGCTCCCCGGCGGCGTAGGCCTCGCTATGGATATAGCTGATTTCTTTCAGCTTCAGGCTGCCCTCCAGGCTTATTGCATAGTCAATCCCGCGCCCGATAAAAAAGATATCCTTTTTGTTCGCCTGCTTCGCGGCAAACCACTGCAATCGTTCCTTATTTTCCAGTATCTTATTTATCTTGTCAGGAAGCTCCTCCAGCTCCGCTATATAGCTCTCGTATTCCGGCTCCTGCACCGCTCCCCGCACAAAGCCAAAATGAACCGCAAGGCTGTAGCAGGCGATAAGCTGCGTTGAATACGCCTTTGTCGTCGCTACGGCAATCTCCGGCCCTGCCAAGGTCAGGAACACATTGTCCGCTTCTCTCGCGATGGAGCTTCCCACCACATTGACAATAGCAAGGGTGCGGACGCCCCGCTCCTTTGCTTCTCTTAACGCCGCCAAGGAATCCGCCGTTTCCCCGCTTTGGCTGATCACAATAACCAGCCCGTTTTTATCCAGCAGCGGCTTCCGATAACGGAACTCCGAGGCCAGCTCTACACGGACAGGAATCTTCGCCAAATCCTCAAACACATACTGGGCCACGACACCCACATGATAAGCGGAGCCGCAGGCGACGATATGGATTTGAGAGATATTTTTTATATCCTCATCCGTCAGCCCAACAGATGACAGATCTATTTTCCCGTCCTTCACCACGGAATTTAATGTATCCCGCACCGCCTTCGGCTGCTCATGGATTTCCTTCATCATAAAATGCTCAAAGCCGCCCTTTTCCGCAGCCTTCGCATCCCATCGGATTTCCACCGCCTCTTTCTCTATCTCGTCGCCGTCCAGATTATAGAAGGTGATCTCGCCCTTCTTTAATCTTGCCATTTCCAGGTTTCCGATATAATACACATTTCTTGTATATTTCAAAATCGCCGGAACATCGGAGGCCAGGTAGCTCTCCCCCTCGCTCACGCCGAGAATCATCGGGCTGTCCTTCCTGGCCACATAGATCTCGTCCGGGTAGTCCCGGAACATCACCGCCAGGGCGTATGAGCCGCGAATCCGCACCATCGAGTGGTTAATGGCGTCCACGGGGGTATGCTCATATTTTTTGTAATAATAGTCGATTAATTTAACCGCCACTTCCGTGTCGGTATCTGAGTGAAAGGAATATCCTTTTCTGATGAGTTTTTCCTTTAACTCCTGGTAATTCTCAATAATGCCGTTATGTACCGCCACCACGTTCCGATCATCGGAAAAATGGGGATGGGCGTTTCCCTCACTTGGCTCCCCGTGCGTGGCCCATCTGGTATGCCCGATGCCACAGGTGCCGTGGATGGATTTTCCCCCATCAACTTTTTCGGATAATCCCTTCAGCCTCCCCTTGGCGCGGACAATTTCCACCTCGGCCTTGCCGTCTCTCACAGCCAGTCCCGCCGAGTCATAGCCCCGATATTCCAATTTTCCCAGCCCGTCCAAAAGAATCGGCCCCGCCTGATGGCTGCCGTTAAAACCTACAATTCCACACATATGATTTACTGCTCCTCATTTATATGATATATGACTTTTTATGACGTAATTTCCGCCTGCTATAGGAGATTGAATATATTCCCCTGTCTTTTTTATTCCGTTATGAACGGCTTCAGCTCCTTGTAGAGCTTCTGGTCATAGCCTGCCTGCTGATATTTCTTTTTCAGACTTAACTTCGGTCTTTCTCCTCTCCGCCGCTGTATCATGTATCTTCCCAGCAACACAAAAGGGGCGACAGGCATCAGTATCGCATGTTTCTCACACGGTGGCCAATGCTCCCTACAGGCATTTCCTAAGACCTTAAAAAGGCTGGTGACTCTGTTTGATGAATTTGGATCATTAAATAACCGTTCACCGTACCTGTCTGCCTTTTTCCCAAAGTTTCCTTCTTTCAATATCTGCTCTATTACTCTCTCTGCCGTCTCATTATTATACTGCATTGCCCATGGAGCTTTTTCTTCCGGCAATCCAAGATAATCAACACAGACCCTTGTCATAAGACCTGTAAAAGTCAGAAGGCCAAATTCTTCAAGCTGTGGCCGCAGCTTTTCCCACAGCTCCTCATCCATTCTTGCATTCACAAACACGGCCCAATCACAAAGCTGGCGCAAACCCAGTCCGCTGGTCATAAAGTGTTCCAGCTTGTGAAGAATCAGCACCACAGCCTGCTGCTCATCGGAGAGAAACGGCAGGCCGTTCACGATCTGGCGTCTGTCAACTGCATCCGCAAAAAAGCCGTGCAATTTCTCACCTATCTCCGCATCCATATTCATGAACATACCGTTCGGTTCCTTGTGAACCTCCACGGTAAAGCTGTCCTTATGTATCGTCATATGGCAGTGGTGGGCTTCATCCAGAATATCCCCATAGCCATTCGCCTGCAAGGCTTCCACAGCCCTCATCTGCTGCTCCGGCTTTACAAGGATATCAATGTCGCCCATGACGCGAAGAGACGGTTGTGGATAACAGGCGGCAGATGAGCTGCCTTTCAGAATAGCACAAGGTATAGATGCCTCTTTAAAAGCCTGTAACACCTGCTCCTGCTCATAAAGGAGCTGTTCGTTGCTCATGATATGGCGGAACGAATCCTGTTCCCAATGGTGTGCTATATCATCCGGGATTAACGCCCGCTCTTTATCAGACAGCGCGTCCCAGATAAGCAGTGACACCGCCTGGTTTGTTGCTTCCTGATAGAGAGACGCCCAGTCCACTTTGGCAGGATCGAAATCTGTAGGTGTGCTGAATAAAGCTCTGCCCGTAAGCTGCAACAGCGTTTTTTCTGTTTCGTTCATTCAAACACACCTCCTCCGATGCCAGTGTCTATATATCTTTGCGCCACACCATCTTATCTACGACCCGTGTGTAGCTCTGGATGATTTTGACCACCTTGGTACTCACATTTTCTTCAATATAATCCGATACCGGAATACCGTAGTCCCCATTCCTGTTCATCTCCACAGCAGTCTCAACAGCCTGCAAAAGACTAACTGTGTCTATCCCCGCAAGGATAAAACACGCCTTGTCCAGCGCCTCTGGACGCTCCGTACTGGTTCGGATACACACCGCCGGAAATGGATGACCAACCGAAGTAAAGAAGGAGGATTCCTCCGGCAATGTTCCGCTGTCAGAAACCACAGCGAAGGCGTTCATTTGTAAACAATTATAATCATGAAATCCCAGCGGTTCATGTTGAATAACTCTTTTATCCAGTTGGAAACCAGAAGTCTCTAATCTCTTTTTGCTCCTTGGATGGCAGGAATACAGAATCGGCATATTGTATTTCTCTGCCATTTTATTAATGGCTGTGAAAAGCGACAGAAAATTCTTCTCTGTATCGATGTTCTCCTCCCGATGAGCGGAAAGCAGGATGTATTTTCCCTTCTCCAAGCCCAACCGCGCATGGACATCAGAGCCTTCGATTTCGGCTAGATTATTGTGCAGCACCTCCGCCATCGGAGAGCCAGTCACATACACACGCTCTTTGGGAAGACCGCACTCATGAAGGTACTTTCTGGTGTGTTCTGAATATGCCAAGTTCACATCAGAGATGATGTCCACAATTCTGCGGTTCGTTTCCTCCGGGAGGCATTCATCCTTGCAGCGATTGCCTGCCTCCATGTGAAAAATCGGGATGTGCAGTCGTTTCGCCGCGATCGCGGAGAGGCAGGAATTTGTGTCACCCAAAATCAGCAGCGCGTCCGGCTTAATCTGATTCATCAGCTTATAAGAGCAATTAATGATATTGCCCACCGTAGCGCCGAGATCGTCGCCCACAGCTTCCATATATACTTCTGGATCAGCCAGCTTCAAATCCTTAAAAAATACACCGTTAAGGTTATAGTCATAGTTCTGACCGGTGTGAGCCAAAATCGTGTCAAAATAGGTGCGGCATTTATTTATGGTAGCCGCCAGGCGGATGATCTCCGGGCGGGTTCCGACGATAATCAGCAGCTTGAGCCTGCCGTTGTTTTTCCATTGTACATTGCTGTAGTCTGTTTTCATTGCTTCTCATTTCTCCCTTGAAGTATAAAATCTAAAATATTCATATAGAAACTCACTCTCCGTATGACAATACTCTCAATATAACTCTCCCCATCCCGTACCCCAACAGACATCCAATGCCGTTGTGCAGCATATCATCCCATTCAAAAAGTCCTCTGCAGGTTATGAGCTGCACGGTTTCGATGACAGCTGAGAAGATAAAGCCGATGAGAAATACATGAATCGGTCGAAAAGCGGTGGAAGTCTTATTCGGATATATTAATGTGAACATCAAACCTGCGGGCAAAAACAAAGCTATATTCAAAACAATCTCCACAAACAGGCTCTTATTTGCATTCACAATTGCCTCGTACCATGACCAAAATGGGATGAGCTTTGCCTTCGGTTCATCTGCCGGTGTCCTGGCTATGAGTGTTATCAATAAGATAAAGAAGATATAGGTGATGAAGATTGAAATTAAAACAGCTTTTGTCCATCTCCGCTTTGCTATTACCTTCCACACGGCAAGCGCAGCTATGAAAACGGCAAGAAGCGACAACCAGTGAGCCGTGGAGAAAGAATGGTTTATGATGTAGTATGCTGTTTCCAAATTATCCCCCATCGTCTATTTATTCTACTACAAACGGTTTTAGTCCTTTGTATAATCACTGTTTCGTTCATTCAAATGCACCTCCACCCTTTGTGCCGGTCGGGTTTTACACAGGCTCATAAAATGTATCTGGTCTCCCCGGGTTGAATATCTCATTGCAGGTCATCACCGTGACCAGATTTTCCGTCTCACTCAAATTTATGATATTATGCGTCCAGCCCGGAATCATGTGAACCGCCTCTATCTTCTCCCCTGACGCTTCAAATTCCACGGTCTCGCCAGTCGTTATATTCCTCTCTTGGATCAGCCCGTGACCAGCTACCACAATGAACAGCTCCCACTTGCTGTTGTGCCAGTGCTGCCCTTTCGTAATCCCCGGACGGCTAATATTAATGCTGACCTGCCCACAGTCCACCGTGTGAAGCAATTCTGTGAAGGAACCCCGGTCATCACAGTTCATGTGGAGAGGATACTTGAACTTGGATGTAGGTAGATAAGTCAAGTAGAGAGAATACAGCTTCTTCGCAAAGCTGCCTTCTGGCATTTTCGGCATCATCAGCGTTTCCGGCTGTTTCTTGAACTCCTCTAGTAAATCTACTATCTCACCGAGAGTGACCTTATGTGTGACAGGAACACAGCAGTATCTCCCATCTTTCTTCAACACAGTCTCCACACCATCAAACTCACAGTGCTGCTCCTTGCCTTCCAGCAGGTCGAACATTCCTTCTACCAGATCATCGATATACAGCAGCTCCAGCTCGGTATTTCTGTCATTCACCGTAAACGGTTCATCGTTTGCCACAGCCCAGCAGAAGGTGGACACAGCGGAGTTATACTCCGGACGGCTGTGACCCATCAGGTTCGGGAAACGGTAGACTGCAACTTTTGCGCCGGTTTCTTTTGCATAGGAGAAGAAAAGCTCTTCTCCGGCTTTCTTAGAACGGCCATACTCGGAATTACCAAAGCGTCCTGCTAACGTTGCCTGGATCGACGATGACAACATGATCGGACAAGTGTTATGATGCTTCTTTAATGTATCGAGAAGTGTGGAGGCAAACCCGAAGTTCCCCTTCATGAAGTCTTCCACATTCTCTGGGCGGTTCACGCCCGCCAGATTGAATACGAAGTCAGCTTTCTCGCAGTAGAAATCCAGGTCAGTCGGACTGGAATCTTTATTGTATTCGTAGATGTCATCTATGTGGATATTAGGTCTTGTACGATTTTTGTTTTGCTGTATATTCTTAAGATTAGCGGTTAGGGCTGTCCCGACCATGCCCTTTGCGCCGGTTATTAGGATGTTCATATTCTATCACCTCGTTTTTACTCTGCAAACTCGTCTACACATTCAATCCCATCTGGAAGTATAACAATGTTGGATTGCTCATATATCTTCACATTATAAGAATTGACGGTTTCCTCATCAGCATATAAAATTTGATATTCATTCGGCTTATCTTTTTTGCAGTAGACACAAGTAGCGTAGGTGTTGCTATGAGAATATGCTCCTTCTTACCATCATTATTCTCTATCAACATAGAGGGCTGATCCGATGTAATGAAAGGATGCGCTTTGTCCGTCAAATAAAAAACAAATGTCAGATGGTCTTGATATGACCGCCAATACGTATCCATTACATTTCTATCGCCATGCAAGAACTTATATACAGTCATCCGAACAAAGTCGTGCCTTATCTCATCGCCAATAGTCCTATCGTCTGGATGAATACGTGCATTTGACGGAATCGTTTCTGCGGATGTATCCATGAGGCTCATAAACCAATCAATAATATCATTAACAAGGAAATCTCCCGTTGCATTGCGCCAATCATAAATTATAAGGTATTTAAAAAGAAGAGTGAAATCATCTGTTGTCAACGTATAATCTGAGACAAAATCATCACCCTTCTTAATCACACAAAGCTTTTCTTCCAATGCATCAATAAAAGATTCCCACTGATCTTCATATTGTTTTGACCGTTCTTCTTCCGTAAAAGAATATCTTGATTGTCTCAAATGATTTAAAAGTATATTTCTTTCTCTTCTCGTAAGGGTGTGTCCATCAGCATCTATAACATCCCATGTGTCTCTGTAATTATAAGCTATATTATACTCTGCTAATGTTGTGGCGGTTCTACTCTCAACTTCTTTTTGGTCATCTTCCTTCCGATCTACTACATATTCTATAGTGGAGCCTTGCATAAAACCATAAATTGCAGCTAATGCATCATCCGGCATTAAGCCTCCCGGCAGAAAATCATAATAGTAGTTCTGCGAGTTAATATGCTCTATATTCTTCGGTTTATATATTTTTTATTCTTATTATATATCTGAACCTGCTCTCCAGTGCGGCACCATTTTTTCATATAAGTTCGAGGAACCTGATGTTGATTCTTTGCCGCTGAATTATTAATTTCAGGTATTATCATATAGCACCCCCGTTCTGTGTTTACCACAGCGTATTTAACAGGAATATTATACTATTATTTCTTCCAACCCTCAAGTGCTTCCTTCACATAGTCTGTGGTCAGAATCTTCTCCACAGTTCCGTCTACATCAAGTCTCTTAGTGTTGTGGCTGGTGTAAGCCTCATTTGCCATCGTGTGGACTTGACCCTGGACGAAGAACTTATCATAGTTCAGATCACGTCCGTCCGGCAGGACTCTATAGTAGTCACCCATATCCACGCTGCGGACACACTCCTCATTCGTCATGAGCGTCTCGTACAGTTTCTCTCCATGACGGGTACCAATTATTCTTGTCCCTGTGTCTCCAAAGAGTTTCTGCACAGCTTTCGCCAAATCGCCAATCGTGCTGGCATCAGACTTCTGCACAAACAGATCCCCAGGCTCGCCATGCTCAAAAGCAAACATTACAAGCGCGACCGCCTCGTCCAAATTCATAGGGAAGCGAGTCATGTTCGGGTCTGTGATGGTGATTGGATTCCCTGCTTTAATCTGATCGATAAAGAGCGGAATAACAGAACCTCTACTGCACATAACATTACCATAGCGAGTACAGCAGATTGTGGTTTTTCCGGCGGCCACACGAGCATTGGCTCCGATGACCTTTTCCATCATGGCCTTGGAGATTCCCATAGCGTTGATTGGATATGCCGCCTTATCTGTGGACAGACACACGATTCTTTCCACACCAGCCGCGACAGCTGCGTGGAGGACATTATCCGTGCCCTCTACATTCGTTCTCACAGCTTCCATCGGGAAGAACTCGCAAGAAGGCACCTGTTTAAGCGCTGCAGCGTGGAAGATATAATCCACACCCTGAACGGCATCCTCTACGGAGCGCATATTGCGAACGTCACCGATATAAAACTTGACCTTGGCAGCATTTTCCGAATGATTCGCCTGTAGGTCGTGGCGCATGTCATCCTGTTTTTTCTCATCACGGGAAAAAATCCGAATTTCCTTCAAGCCGGAATCCAGGAAGTGCTTCAAAACCGTCGAGCCAAAAGAGCCTGTACCTCCCGTAATCATAAGTGTCTTGTCTTTAAAAAATTTTGATGTAGACATCTTGGTTTGTCCTCCCTATTCTCAATCACGACCATAGAGATCGCGTGTATAAACTTTATCCTTCACATCATCAAGGCAAGAATCGTAGCGATTAGCAATGATGGACTGTGATTGTTCCTTAAAAGAAACGAGATCGTTGACCACACGGCTGCAAAGAACGTGCTGCCATCTTCCAACGTCGGCTCATAGATAATCACGGTGGCGCCCTTCGCCTTAATTCGCTTCATAACACCTTGGATGGAAGACTGGCGGAAGTTATCAGAATTAGATTTCATAGTCAGATGATAGACACCGACAACTACTTCTTTTTCTTTCTCTATCGAATGCTCATCAGAATCTTCACAATCCCCAGCCATACGAAGCATTTGATCAGCAATGAAATCTTTTCTTGTGCGATTTGATTCCACAATAGCTTGGATGAGGTTTTCCGGCACATCCTCGTAATTCGCCAAGAGCTGCTTGGTATCCTTCGGCAAACAGTAGCCGCCGTACCCAAAGCTGGGGTTGTTATATTGGTTTCCAATTCTCGGATCAAGGCAAACGCCATTGATAATCTGCTGTGTGTTTAACCCTTTCATTTCAGCGTAAGTGACCAGCTCATTGAAATAACTGACGCGCAAGGCTAAGTAGGTATTGGCGAAGACCTTCACAGCCTACAGCCTCTGCTTCGGTAAAGCCCATGATAAGAGTATCAATGTTCTCTTTGATTGCGCCCTCTTACAGAAGTCCGGCAAATGCATTTGCTGCCTTAACCCCCCGTGCGTTCTCCACATCTGTACCCACAATGATGCGACTTGGGTACAGATTATCATAGAGCGTTTTGCTCTCTCTTAAAAATTCCAAACTGAAAATGATATTATCACAATAGAATTTTTCTCTGATTGAAGCTGTGTATCCCACCAGAAGTGTACTTTCGACGACCATAACAGCGTCCGGGTTGTATTTAATAACAAGTTCGATTACAGATTCTGCATCTGTCGTGTCAAAAAAGTTCTTCTTGCTGTCGTAGTTCATAGGTGCCGCAATGATGACGAAATCAGCGTCCTTATATGCACTCTCAGCGTCAAGCGGGGCTGTCAAATCCAGTTCCTTCTCAGCTAGGTACTTCTCTATGTACTCGTCCTGGATGGAGAAAATCTGTTATTGATTTTCTCGACCTTTTCCGGGATGATATCCACATCTGTTACTTTGTTATCTGCGCCAAAAGGACAGCTAAAGATAAGCCGACATAGCCTGTTCCTGCAACAGCAATTCTCATATTGCTCATTTCTTTTCTCCGATCATATAAATTCCGAGTCATCTATTTTTGTACATATTTATGTATTTCCGTGAGATTCACATAGAATTGATAACTGACATGGAATCCCATGTGACCGCCGCTTACGTTTATTCTCAACAGCATATATTAGTCTCAGGTAAAACAAATCGCTCCCCCATGTATAGATCAAACTCCAAAGGATAATATGGAGTGTTTCCTCCCCCAGGATAAAATGTCAATTCAGCCACATAGAGTTTCTCATCCGTGTCAAAGAAATCTACTCTAACAAACGGAAAATCCTTTGCTAAAACACTTGCAATCAATATCATTTCCTCAAAATGCTTCGGTCTATCCACATTACAGTGTGGATGCTCGCCGTAAGTGACATCCATTTGTCTCCATCCCAAGTCATAAAAACTAATTCTACTTATTTTTTCATTTTTGAAATGATCTATTGCAACATACATAAAAGCGGGCTGCCCCTGAAAGCAATAGAATTTATAATCGTAGAGTTGGTTATCTACATATTCCAAATACTCTTCTGCAATAATTCGTGGTTTTGCATTATAATAAGCGCTACAATATGAATTTATAAGAGTATTTTTCACCTTAAACCAGGTTTTCAGCTCCTTCTCAAGATTCGAAAAGTTTACGGTACTTTTTTTCTTTATTACTTTAATATTCTTACCATCACTTTGTAAGGTTGATTTCAAAATAAATGTTTCCGGAAGTGAATTCCAGCCAAGCTTCAATTCCGAAATACAACTATATGCGCCTAGAATTGGAATAGTATATCCTTCGCCTAATTTTTCGCAAATATACTCTTTGAACAAATACTTGTCCACTGCTTTCTCCATATCTTTAGTACAATAATTAACCTTGTACCATTGAAGTTTTTCAGTGAAATACTTTGGTGAATCAATATTCAATTCACGGCCATGATCGTTCAGATAACCCCTCATTAATGAATCAATGCGTTTTTGCTTTGACCATTTATTTTTTGGTGGTTCAAAAAATTTTTTAATCAACTTTGTTGCAGAAGCTATTTTTCGAAACATATATCAATTTCTCCTTGTGTTTCAACAAATTTTATTTGCAAAAAATACCCCTCCTAGTTCTAAACTCACGAATTCTTTCATCCAATATATGGCCGCTACTGATAACAATAGCTTCCTTTAATGGAAGAGGATATCTCTCTATATCCTCGCTTACCATCACATCAAGATATTTTGAAATACCCTTACTTAATACTTTTGAAACCGTTATTGGAAACATAGCTGGCGTATTATCAACTGCGTAATGAATAACACCATCGACATTGTAAACTGGATCAGATATCGTAGTAGGATGTGAAGTTTCAATTTCTAAGTACGGATCACAGCTTACATCTATAATTAGCGTGCCTTCTTTCATCTTTTTAAGATCATCTCTGTAAATAATTCTATCGGAACGTGATGTATCCCACATCACACAATTAATCAAAACATCATAATCATACATCTTTTCCTTAAAAAGATTTTCAAGCTTCCTTCCATAGACATCAACGATTGCACCGAGTCCGTGAAGAACCCGCATCGCCCCTTTAGCCGTTTGGCCGTTTCCAAGAATCGCCACTTTGGTATCATAAGGCATTTTTCCGCAATATTGGAAAGCCTGCATTATAGCAGCTTCTCCCGCAATTTCTCTGTTACGATAAAAAATATATCTTCCGCCTTCAAAAATCTCTTCCCACGCTATTACAGTATGATTATGATTGAGGATGTTACTAGTAAATTCTATATTCTGCACCGAGTGCGCCCATCCAAATAAAATTTTATTTGACTCCATCTGGTCTAAATAATCAGCGTCTCCAAGCTTGACATCACAAATAATATCGCATTCGAAAATTTTATCGCGAGATATAATTTCACACCCCAATTCGCGATACTCATCATCTGTATGTCCAACACACAGTCCATAACCTTCCTCGAAGAACAAATTGCTACTGTGTGTCCCCAAGCACTTAATATCCTCGGGAAGCGCAGCACGCCGTCTCTCACCGTCTTTGTGACTAATCAAAAAACCAATTGTTTTCATAGATATATCTCCTTGTATTTATTAATGAATGTCTAATAGCTTTCCCATCATGATATCAGTTTCTTGTAGTCTAGCAAAATCCAATCCCCCCGCAGGTGTAAACGTCAATTCGCCAAAATAGACTTTTCCATTCATAATGTAGAAATCCGCCCGAACGAATGGAAACGGCTTTGATAGCTTACTTGCGCACACAAGCAATTTTTCCAAACACTTAGGTCTATCCACACGAAAGTCTCGTGGGGCATTCATACTGTCTCTATTAATTCTAGCTAGATTCCACTGTGGGCCAAAAAAATAAAAATTTGGATGACCTTTATTTTCTCGTCCGACACACACCATAATGTACTTTGGTTCCCCATGAAAACAATAAACTTTATAGTCTTCTGGTGCTCTCCATTCTTTCGCTGCTATCATTTTAATCTCCTTGTATTATAAAGTAGTAGTTTATAAAGCCCGGTTCCAAGGGCTGTGCTAC
>JAJQFY010000087.1 GCA_021200935.1 Oscillospiraceae bacterium | reverse complement strand
ATCCGGCCACCCCCCACAACTACATTTCCGTCTTCGGGGCCTGCGACTTTTGTTTATCTGCCCCTGGGGGGGCGGGGGGGGGGGGTGTCGGGGGGGCGGGGGGGGGGGGCCCCCCGGGGATGTCCGCAGCCTCCGCCGTGAAGGTGTACTCCGTCCCATTAAAGGTGATGGTGGCGGTGTAAACCGTCACGCCCTTTTCTGCGGCGGTGGCCGGGGTCTTGACGGCGGATGTCACCGTGGCTGTCACCGTCTCCTGATGGCCCCCGTCGTTGGCGCAGGTAAAGGTGACGGTGGCGGCGCTGTAATCCTCCGCCCAGATAATGGCCGGTTCCCCGTAATTGTGGCCCGTGGCGGGGATTGCCTCCCCCGGCTCTATGGTCTCGCCGCATACGGTGCAGACTGTGTCCCCGGTGTACCCCGCCTCGGTGCAGGCGGCGGCTTTGGCGTTCTGTACCTCAGTGACATGGCCGGTGGCGGGGATAACCTCCCCCGTCTCTATGGTCTCACCACAGACAGTGCAGACTGTGTCCCCGGTGTACCCCGCCTCGGTGCAGGTGGCGGCCTTGGCGTTTTGTATCTCGGTGGTGTGTTCCGTCAGCTTCGGAATAACCGTATCATCAAGGGTAATTACTTGCGTACCGGCTGCATCACTAAAATACTTATCACAGCCGTCGCAGTA
Source organism: Oscillospiraceae bacterium (assembly GCA_021200935.1). Lineage (GTDB taxonomy): Bacteria > Bacillota > Clostridia > Oscillospirales > Oscillospiraceae > CAJOIG01. Next base: position 23,052 of record JAJQFY010000087.1, on the reverse strand, counting down.
CCAATATTGGGTGTTGCCTGTGGTCAGATGGGTCGCCGCTTCCGCTTCTGTTTCCACAAGATTTGTATGGTTCGCGGCATTTACGTCTCCATAACGCTCACCGCAGACTTCGCATACCGCGCTTTCCGCGCAAGTGGCTGTTCCTCCCACATGACTGGTGCAAATGACAGTTCCGTTATTTGTAATACTGATGCTTCCCGTAATGATTCCGTTATTGGTAAATGTAACGCCGTCTGGAACCGTTAAGCTCGAACTGTCTGGGAAATTCAATGTTGTGCCGGTCGGCAGGGTGACGCTGCCGGGAAGTACGGCATTTCCGATAACGCTGCCGGTCGTTCCATTAATCAAAACACTGTCGGCAATAGAATTATCAAAATCCTCAGTCCCTGATGTGCTGATCCACGAGCCGGAAACAGATGAGTTGCCCCTTGCCATTATGCCATCCAAACCATTCGGGGCAGACGCGGTAACAATGCTGTCATGGATGCTGATATCAGCCGGTGAATAAACTGCCACATCGCCGCCAGCCTCCGCTGTCACGTTACTGTCTGAGATGGAAACGCCTCCCGTGCCATATACTGCCGGATAGCTTTCCCCGTTTGTGGCCTTCGCTGTTACGGCAGCCCCATTGGTAATCGCTATAGAGCCGTCAAAAGAATAAATGGCGTTTGCTTCTTTGCCCGTATCCGTTGCCGTTACGCTTCCGCCGGAAATCGTGATTGTGTTTCCGCAAATGGCACAGTATCCATATCCATCTGCGTCATACCCCGCCGTTGCGTCCACGGTGCTGTTTGTAATCGTAAGATTACCATTATATGCTGCGAGACCGGCATCCGTTGCGCTTTCGGCGGTAACAGTGGAGTTTGTAATAGAGATATTGCCCTGAGAGGAAATCCCAGCGTAATAATCACTGCTGGTGGAACTACCAGTCACAGTACTGTCTTCAATGGTTATACCATTATTCCCATAAATTCCATCGGCACCTGACGAGGTGCCGGTAACAGTGGCACCGTTTTGTATGGTCAATGTTCCCTGGGCTTCAATTCCACCTCCTGCACTGGTGGTGGTACTTGCGGTGACTGTAGCACCGTCAGTACCGTCAATCGTAAGATCACCACCGGCATATACGCCGCGATCTTGGCCTTCCGCATTCAGTGAACCGGTTCCGCTGATGGTCAGCGACCCGCTGACGTTAATGCAGCGGCCACCGGCAATCGTGTTTTCTCCTATCAGTTCGATATTTAGACTTTGTCCGCTGGTATTCACATTGATTGCGGCTTCGACCAAAGCGCCAGCAGTAGCAGGGTAGGGAGATGTCAAAGAAGCATTATTGAGTGTAAGAGTATTCGTTGCCGCGTCATAAGAGATTGTACCGTCCCCCAGAACATCAGCGGCATTGTCGCTGGTTGCTTCGACGGCAGCACTAGCCGCGCTATTATAAACGCTAAAACCATAATCTACAGGTTCTCCATTATCCGCCAGTGTCACAGCCCCAGTCATCTCGCCCGCAAGGGCCGCCAGCGCCGCGCATACCGCGTCATATTTGGCGCAGTTCAAATCGTCCACGTCTCCACCGGCCTGATACAGCGCGTTCCTCGCCTCGTCAATGGCGTCCAGCGCCGCCTCTGCCTCTTCCGCGTTGTCTGCTGTGATGTCGAACGCTTCAGGCAGGGCGTCGATCAGCGCCTGAACAGATTCCACGGTGACGGTATCATCGGATTCGGCTTCAGTGATTTCACCTGTCGCGCCCTCCGTCCCTGCCGCGAAGGCGGCAGCCGGGATGAGGGAAAAGACAAGCAGCGTGGACAGAAGCAATGCAAATAATCTTTTCTTCATGGTTTTGTGTTTCCTTTCACAAACGGATTCACGATGGCGGGGCATCCCGCCTTGAGCCGTCGTGTGCGGCCTGCGTCATCATGGCCCCTCCTGCGGGCCGGGGTTCTATGACGAGTCTATCACCCGCTTTCGGCAACGCAAAAAAGGCGCGTCCCGCCCGTGGAGGCACCACGGGCGAAACGCGCCGGAAGAAAAGTCTATATTCCTTTCAGAGCAGCAAAAAGGGACAGACCCAGCCAGCCAGCCAGTCTGTCTGCCTGCCGTTCGTTCGTTCGTTCGTTCGTTCGTTCTATCCAGATTATGGAGGCGAATTTCATTTTATCAAGTCCTATTCTGTGAATTTTTCCCAAAATTCACCAGATGGCCGGGTTTTTCTCTGTGCCAACATTATACAGGATTTCCCCTTGTTTGCCAATCCCCGTTTCCCAAAATTTCACCGGGGCGGAGGGGAAAATGTTCCCAGTCTTGCTGACACTTTCGTTCGATTGCTGTTGCCTTTTCCGTTCGATTCGGATATAATGGAAGTATGAAATCAAAAGGAGGCGGTCTTATGACCATTACAGCCACAGAGTTTAAGCTGAATCTTGGGAAGTATCTGGCCCTGGCGGAGACGGAGGACATTTTCATTTCCCGAAACGGCAGGGTGACGGTGAAGCTGGTGAACAACAACCAGGACAGAGTGGAGGCCATGGAGTCCCTCTTCGGATGCATCCCGGCGGACATCACCCAGGAGGAAGCGCGGGAGGAGCGGCTGCGGGGCATATGAACGTTATTGTGGATACCTGCGTCATCATCGACGCTTTGCAGCAGAGGGAACCCTTCGCTAAGGACGCCCAGGCCCTGTGCCTTGCGGTGGCGAGGGGGGAGGTTTCCGGCTTTATCCCCGCGAAATCCGTGGCGGATATTTACTATATTATGCACCGCAGTCTTCACAGCGATGAGCAGACCAGAGCCATGCTGAAAAAGCTATTTTTGTCCTTCGGCATCCTGGACACCACAGCCCTGGATTGCAGGAACGCGCTCACGTCCCCAGTTTCCGATTTTGAGGACGGAATCCTGGCGGAAACGGCCTGCCGAAGCGGTGTGGAGTACATTATCACAAGAAATTTAAAGGACTTTTCCGCTGCCGCCGTTCCTGCGCTCACCCCTACAGCGTTCATGGAGCGCTTGGCAGGAAGCGGGGCATAGTATCACCCGCACCCCGCTGACCTTCACAGGCCGCGGTGCGTCCCCGGCATAGGCAATGCCGTTTTTGATATACATATTATATTTCTAAATCGCGGATATACACCAGCTTCGACCTCGGGTCGGACTTGTCCTCCCGCTCCACCACCTCAAAGCGGTCGATGGCCTTCACCATGCCGGAGAGCTTGGAGTAGCCGTAGCTGCGGGTGTCGAAGTCGGGGCGCTTTTTCTGGATGAGCTGGCCCACGGCGGCCAGGGGGACGTAGTCGTTGTCCCCGGTACCGGCCAGATCCAGGATGGAGTCGGCGATCAGCCATATAATGCTGTCGGGGATCTGCCGCTCCTCGGCGGGGGAGGGCTTTACCTCCGGCTCCGCCTTTTTGGCGGGTTCTGACTTTTTGGCGGGTTCGTTTTTCTTGGCCGGCTCCGCCTTTTTCTTTTTGGCGGGCTGGGCGGCCTTGGTCTCTGTCTTGGCGGAGCGCTCCCGGATGACCTCGATGTAAATAAACTTGTTGCAGGCGGCGATCAGAGGGCTGGGGGTCTTCTGCTCCCCAATGCCGATGACGAACAGCCCCGCCTCCCGCAGGCGGCGGGCCAGGCCCGTGAAGTCGCTGTCTGAGGACACCAGGACGAACCCGTCCGTATTCCCGGAATAGAGGATGTCCATGGCGTCAATGACCATGGCGGAGTCCGTGGAGTTCTTCCCCTTGGTGTAGGCAAACTGCTGCACCGGGGTGACGGAGTTATCCAAAAGGGTCTGCTTCCACCCCGCCAGGTTCCGGGTAGACCAGTCCCCATAGGCCTTTTTGATATTGGGGGTGCCGTAGATGGCTACCTCCTCCATAATGCCCTTGAGGCAGTCCCTGGGCGCGTTGTCCGCGTCAATCAGAACCGCCAGGCGCATATTGTGGTCGTTGTTGTCGTTCGGTGACATGGCGTCATTCTCCCTTCGTTCATCCCCTTAATTATATCGGAAACGGAGAAATATTGCAATATTGTTTACATAATTGTGTGTTTAAACTGTAAATAATCCCTTCCTCCGCAGAAAAAACTTGAAACGGCGGGACAGATGTACTATAATACTGTGGTTGAGTTCGATGAAAATTACCGCAAAGGGCGTGTGAAAACATGAGTGCATCCAAAGACAAGAAACTCCGCAAGGAACAAATCGCGGCGGGACTGGACAAAAAGTCTATCGCCGAGGCCGAGGCCAAAAAGCAGCGCCGGAAGTCCACCATCACCTATTCCGTGGTGGCGGCTGTCATTGTCGTGCTTTTTGCCTTCGTGTTCATCTACAATTCCGCCTGGCCCAGCCGCCACACCACGGCTGTCACCATCGACGGGACGGACTATACCGTAGCCCAGATGAACTACTACTATTCCAGCAGCTACATAAGCTTCTACAACAACTACTATTACTATGTCCTCCTTGGCTACTTCTTCGACACAGAAACCAGCCTGGCCGACCAGGAGTATTCCGAGGGGTACACCTGGCGTGACTACTTCATGGATTCCGCTATCGACACCATGACAGAGGTGCAGCTCCTCTGCAACGAGGCGGAGGCGGCGGGCTACACCATGGACGAGGACTACCAGGCCGAGTATGAGGAGGCCCTGGAGAGCATCCAGACCTCTTGGGAGTCCAACGGCTATTCCAACCTTGAGCAGTATATAAACCTGGTCTACGGCAAGGGTGTTACCTATGAGCTGGTGGAGCAGGAGCTGTACCGCACCTACCTGGCCTCCTCCTATGCCCAGTCCCTGTATGACGGCTTCGAGTACACCACCGACGAGCTGGACGAGTATTATACCGAGAACGCCGACTCCTATGACGTCATCGACTATGCCTATTACTACCTCAGCACCAGCAGCAGTGACGACGAGGACGAGGACGCCATCGACCCGGAGGCCGTGGCGGAGGCCATCGACGGCACCGACCTGGAGACCTTCGAGACCTATATGTCCGAGAACTATGAGGCGGAGGTAACAAGCCTGTCCTACGCCGGGAGCAGCCTTTCCAGCACCTATTCCGAGTGGCTTCTGGACGCCGACCGGGAGGTGGGCGACGCCACGGTTATCGAGACCGACAGCGCCAGCTACATCATCATGTTCCTGGGCCGGAACGACAACAGCTATTACATGACTAACTTCCGCCACATCCTCATCGAGGCGGAGGACACAGACGAGGACGGCGAGTATTCCGACGAGGAGATCGCCGCCGCCGAGGAGGAGGCCCAGGCCATCTATGATGAGTGGCTGGCCGGGGACGCCACCGAGGACAGCTTTGCTGAGCTTGCCAACGAGTATTCCACCGACACCGGCTCCAACACCGTGGGCGGCCTGTATGAGGACGTGTACCAGAACGAGATGGTGGACGTGATCAACGACTGGCTGTTCGAGGATGGCCGTGAGGCCGGGGACACCACCGTCGTCACCTACAGCGGCTCCAGCTACACCGGCGCCCATGTCGTCTATTATGTGGGAGCCAGCGACCTGACCTACGCCCAGTACCAGGCCGACACCGCCAAGCGCAGCGAGGACTACTCCGCCTGGCTGGAGGAGGCCGAGAGCGCCGTCACTGTCACCACCAGCCACCTGGGTATGTGCGGCAAGAACCACTAATATATAACCACGGCCTGAAACTGAAAAGCGCTGCGGCATAAAAAGCCGCAGTGCTTTTTTATTCGCCGCTGCCTCTAAAAAATCAGAGAGCCTGCCCTTTCGGACAGGCCCTCTTTTTTTCGGCTGGGCGGGTTTATTTACGATCAGAATGTGATGGAAAAGCACGCAAAATATCTTTCCAGGAAATCCTCCACGGTCTTAAAGATGTTTTTCATGTCGGCACCTCCTTCATAGATTGGAAACAGTGGTGTGGTATGAATCAGCGCTAGCTAGCTTTCTTCTTCCTTTGTTGTCTTTATTATAACCCATTGACTTTCTATTGTAAAATACATATAATAAACCCACAGCGATACTTATTTTGTATGGACAAAGGAGGCAGAAGCCATGGAGCTGCGGCACCTTCGGTATTTCCTGGCGGTAGCGGAGGAGATGAGCTTCACCCGTGCGGCGGAGAAGCTGTGTATGGCCCAGCCGCCCCTGAGTCGCCAGATTAAGGATCTGGAGGAGGAGCTGGGGGTGCAGCTTTTCCTCCGCAAGCCTCACGCCCTTCAGCTCACGGACGAGGGGCAGGTTTTCCGGCAGTACGCCGTGCGGGTGCTGGATCTGGTGCAGAAATCCACCGAGGACGTGAAGGCGATCCAAACCGGCCTCCATGGGACGATTTATCTGGCCTCGGTGGAGGGCCACGCCCCGGCCCTGGTGGCCCAGTGGATCGCCGGATTTCAAAAGGAGAATCCCTATATCACCTACAACCTCTGGAACGGCAGCTCCGACGACGTGATCAACCGGCTGATGAAGGGGCTGTGCGACCTGGCCATTATTATGGAGCCACACAACGCGGAGGGGGTCAACGCCCTACCCGTCTATTCGGAGCCGTGGGTGGCCATGATTCCCAGCGCCTGCCCCCTGGCGGCGGAGCCGGGGGACACGGTGGATTTTCAGCGCGTCACCCAGTATGACCTGATCATCCCCTCCCGGGAGTCCCGGCTGCAGGAGATCCTGGGCTGGACGGAGTCCGACGAGGGGGTGCTGAACATCCGCTGCCGGATGTCCCATATGCTGAACGCCTACGAGCTGACCCGCCGGAACGTGGGCATCACCATCTATCCCGCCTCCGCCGACATCGGGGCCGACCCCTCCGTCCGGGTCAAGCGCCTGGTAAACCCGGAGGTATGGGCTTCCTATGTTCTCATCTGGGACAAGAGCCGGAGACTGAGTCGTGCCGCCGAAGAATTTTTGAGGGAAATACAGGAACAATACGGCGGCAGGTAGTGGAAAAGGGGCCTGGTCGAACCCTGGGTGGGTTTGACTAGGCCCCCTTCTTATGGGGGCGGCGGGTCTTTTGCCCGCGCTGGGCCGCCCCTGGCGGGGCGGCGAACCCCTCCACCATGCTAGCGCATGGTTCCCCTCCCCTTTCAGGGGAGGCTTTCATAATACAACGCTGGCGGGTTATTACGCACTGCGTGGCAAACTATCGTCTAAATTAGTACGCACTAGAGGAGAGGATTGCCTGCTTCGCAGTTCGTTGAATGGAGCAGGCTACAACGATAGAAGCCTCCCCTGAAAGGGGAGGGGGACCGCCCGAACAGGGCGGTGGAGGGGTTCCCTCCCCGCATGGCGGGGAGGTGGCAGCGCCTTGGCGCTGACGGAGGGGTTCCCCCGTTCGCACCACGTTACAAGGGCGGTGGAGGGGTTCCCCCCACGGGAACCGCCCGGCACAGTGAGCTTATCGCTCGCTCGGCTGGGGGGCGGGGTCGCTTTTGCGGACGCCTGCGCCCTGGGGGGTTATGCGGATGGGCTGGCAGGCGCCCTGGCCGAAGAGGAGATCCATGGACGCCTGATAGCGGGGGAACTCCTCCGCCGGCATCAGGGCCTGGACGCACCCGGCGAAGCCGCCCCCGTGTACCCGCCAGGCGCCCCGGCCCTTGAGAAGCCTGGCCGAGGCGTCAAGCCCCTGGGAAAGCTCCGAGCCGAGACCATCGGTCTGGATGTTTTGCAGCAGCGTTTCCGAGCTGCGGCCCGACTGGTTCATCAGCTCCATATACCGCGCCCCGTCCCGGAGGCCCAGGGCGTCGGCCATGGAGGAGACACGCCAGGTCTCGTCGAAAAAGTGCCGCGCCCGCATCCAGGGCAACTCCTCCTGGTGGAAGGGCCACTGGGCCTCAAAGTCGGCGGGGCGCACCTGGGCCAGAAACGCCGCGCCAAAGCGCTGGGCCACCTGGGTCATGTCCTGGCTGATTTGGGCGTAGGCGCTCTCTGCCCCGGCGTGGCTGCCGCCGGTGTCCGTCAGGCACAGCACCAGGCCCAGCTCCTCCAAATCGCAGGCGATAGGGATAAATTTGTTTTCCTGCAAATCCATATACACCGCGCCGCCCATGGCGCAGGCCATCTGATCCATCAGGCCGCAGGGCTTGCCGAACCAGCGGTTTTCCGCTTTCTGGGCCGCCCGGGCCAGCGTCTCCGGCCCGGCGGGGCCGCTGCCGGAGAAGAAGGACATGATATACCCCATCAGCACGGCGAAGGCGGCGGAGGAGGCCAGCCCCCGCCCGGGGGGGAGCTGGCTCTCCACATGGGCCACAAAGCCCTGGAGGGTCATGCTCTGGCCTAAAATGCTGGCCATGCCCCGCACCAGGGCGGCGGGGGTCCCGACCTCCCGCTCCTCCGGCCACAGCCTGTCCAGGGAGATCTCCACCGGGGCGTAGCCCTGGGAATACACCTGGATCAGGCCCGTGCCGTTGGGGGCGGCCTCCGCCGTCATGCCAAGGTCGATGGCGGCGGCCATGGCCCGCCCCCGCTGGTGGTCGGTGTGGTTTCCCGCAAGCTCCGTCCGGCCCGGGCAAAAGAAGCTGGTCATTTTCTCGCCACGGCCCGCTGCACCGCCTGCGCCACCGCCGGAGCGTCCAGCCCGTAGGCGGACAGGAGACTGGCGTATTTGCCGGTTTCAGTGAAGACGTCCTGTATGCCCACAAACTCCGTGGGGGCGCCCACGCCGCCCCAGGCCAGCACCTCCGCCACGGCGCTGCCCGCGCCGCCGTAGATCTGATGCTCCTCGGCGCAGACTACCGCCCCCGTGCGGGCGGCGCTTTCCAAAATCAGCGCCCGGTCAATGGGCTTTACGCTGACCAGGTCGATGACCTCCAGGCTGATGCCCTGGGGGGCCAGCAGCTCCGCCGCCTCCAGGGCCTTATGCACCATAATGCCGATGGCGAACACAGTGCAGTCCGTCCCCGGACGGACGATTTTCCCCTCCCCCGGCTGGAAGGTGGTTCCGGCGGGGTATAGGTCGGGGTAGGTCTCCCGGCTCAGCCGCAGGTATACCGGCCCCTGATGGGCCGCCGCGTACCGCGTTGCCCACCGGCAGGAGGCCGGGTCGGCGGGGACGATGACCTGCATATTGGGCAGGGAGCGCATGACGGCAATGTCCTCCGTGGCGTGGTGGGTGGCCCCGTCCAGGGCGTCCGACATCCCGCAGTAGCCCCCCGCCAGCTTCACGTTCAGCTCCCCGTAGCACACCTGGGCCCGGGTGGCGATCAGGCCCAGGGTGGTGAGAAACACGGTAAAGGTGTTCACAAAGGGGATCTTCCCCACGGCGGCCAGCCCGGCGGCGCAGGAGACCATGTCTGACTCCGCGATGCCCATGTTGAAGAAGCGGTCAGGGTATTTCTGCCCGAACATTTTGGAGCGGGTGGAGCCGGACAGGTCGGCGTCCAGCACCACAATGTTTTCGTTCTCGGCCCCCAGCTCCACCAGGGTCTCGCCGTAAATATCCCGTATGGCCTTGCTCATGGACGCACCTCCTCCAGCTCTTTCATGGCCTGGGCGTAGCTGTCCGGGTCGATGGCCTTGCCGTGCCACCCGGCCTGGCCCTCCATAAAGGAGACGCCCTTCCCCTTTATGGTGTCCGCAATGATGACCGTGGGCTGGCCCTTGGTGGCCTCCGCCGCGTCGAAGGCCCGGTTTAAGGCCCGCAGGTCATGGCCGTCCACCCGGACGGTGTGCCAGCCGAAGGCCAGCCATTTGGCCTCCAGATCCCGCAGGGGCATGATCTCGTCCGTGGTGCCGTCTAGCTGCACCTTGTTGTAGTCCACCACGGCGCAGAGATTGTCCAGCCGGAATTTCGGGGCGGAGGCGGCGGCCTCCCAAACGGCCCCCTCGTCCAGCTCCCCGTCCCCCAAAACGGCGTAAACCCTGGCGGGGGAGTGGTTCAGCCCCAGGCCGATGGCCATGCCCTGGGCGGCGGCCAGGCCAATGCCCAGAGGGCCGGAGGGCATATCCACCCCCGGGGTGTGGATGGCGGGGTGGCCCTGGAGGGGAGAGCCGAACTGCCGCAGGCCGTCCATGCAGCCCTTGGGCAGAATGCCCAGCTCCTCCAGGTTCCGATACAGCATGGGGGCCGCGTGGCCCTTGCACAGCACCAGCCTGTCCCGGTCAGGGTCGTCCGGGGCGGGGATGTTCATGCGCTGCTGATACAGCAGCGTCAGGATCTCGCACACGGAAAGGCTCCCGCCGGGGTGGCCGGACTGGGCCTTGTAAATAGCGGTCAGCACCTCCCGCCGGAACTGGCGGCAGAGCCGTTCCAGCTCGCGCTGACGCTCTATGGTAAGCTCCATAATCTAACTGAACTCCTTCTCATGTTCTTGCGTTTCACGTTGGTTATAATGATACTATCCCATGATAAAAGGGACAGTATTCCTCTATATTATATATTTGCTTTCCGCGCAAATCAACGGTATAATAGGTAATTAATATTACCAAAAATGAAAGAGGACAAGCAAATGCGAGAACAAAAGGGCTTAAACCTGACCATGCTGTGCGATTTCTATGAGCTGACCATGGGAAACGGCTACCTGGCCAGCGGGATGGGGGATCGCATCACCTACTTTGACCTGTTCTTCCGCACCGTGCCGGACGGGGGTGGGTTCGCCATCGCCGCCGGTTTGGAGCAGGTCATCGACTACATCCAGAACCTGCACTTCGGGCCGGAGGACATTGCCTACCTCCGGGGCCGGGGCATTTTCTCGGAGGAGTATCTGCAATACCTGGCGGATTTCCACTTCACCGGGGACATCTGGGCAGTGCCGGAGGGGACGCCGGTGTTCCCCCGGGAGCCGATCCTGGTGGTGCGCGCCCCCGCCATCCAGGCCCAGCTTCTGGAAACCTATATGCTCTGCACCCTGAACCATCAGAGCCTGATCGCCACCAAGGCCAACCGCATTGTCCGGGCCGCCCAGGGGCGGACGGTGCTGGAGTTTGGCTCCCGCCGGGCCCAGGGCTCTGACGCCGCCATCCTGGGGGCCAGGGCCGCCTATATCGGCGGCTGCGCGGGGACGGCCTGCGCCCTGTCCGACCAGCTTTTCGGCGTTCCCGCCGGGGGTACCATGGCCCACGCCTGGGTGCAGATGTTCGACACGGAGCTGGATGCCTTCCGGGCCTACTGCCGCACCTATCCCACCAACGCGACGCTTCTGGTGGACACCTATAACACCCTGCAAAGCGGCGTTCCCAACGCCATCCGGGCTTTCAACGAGATTTTGAAGCCCCTGGGCATCACCAAATGCGGCATTCGCCTGGACTCCGGCGACCTGGCCTATCTGACCCGGAAGGCCCGAAAAATGCTGGACGAGGCGGGCTGGACGGAATGCACCATCACCTGCTCCAACGCCTTGGACGAATACCTTATTCAGGATCTCATCAGCCAGGGGGCCTGCATCGACACCTTCGGCGTGGGTGAGCGCCTGATCACCGCCCGCAGTGAGCCGGTGTTCGGCGGGGTGTACAAGCTGGCCGCCGTGGAGGACGAGGGGGGGAACATCATCCCGAAAATCAAAATCAGCGAGAATCTGGATAAAATTACCAACCCCCACTTCAAAAAGCTCTATCGCTTCTATGGCCGGGACACGGGCAAGGCCATGGCGGATTACCTCTGCGTCTATGACGAGACGGTGGACGACACCAAGCCCCTGACCACCTTCGACCCGGACGCCACCTGGAAGGAAAAGGAGCTGACCGACTTCACCGCCCGCCAGCTTCTGGAGCCAATCTTCCAACACGGGGAGCTTGTCTACCGCAGCCCCGCCCTTCAGGAGATCAAAACCTACTGCGCCCAGCAGGTGGACTCCCTCTGGGAGGAGGTTCAGCGCTTCGAGAACCCCCACCACTACTATGTAGACCTGTCCCAGAAGCTCTGGAACATCAAAAACGATCTCCTGCGGGAGAAACGGTAAAATTCCATATCAGCAAAAAGCCCCGGCAGACCGTATGGGCCTGCCGGGGCTGGGTGTAAATAGCTTGACACAATCACACCGATATGGTACTATTTTCCCGAACAAGAGGGAAACGGCCCGCCTCCTTCCAAAAAGGAGGTGACAACATGACAGTTGAAGAAACGATTTTGTTACTCAATCTGTTGGCTGTTGTTATCTTTGGAGTCATTGCGATAACAAAGAAATAACCGGCCCTAATAGCGAAAGAACCGGCAATTTCTCAAGAACATATTTCATTGGAGGTTGACCGGGTCTGGCGCAAACAGACCGTCCCTCTTATTTTTATTATAAGCCCACCCGCCGCCTTTGTCAAGCGGCGGGTTTTCGTTCGCGTTTGGGCTGTATCAGAGGCCCGGCGGCCCTTTCCCCTTACCGGCACATGAACCGATACAGGATTTCCGCCGCCTCGGCGCGGGTGCAGGTGTCGTCCGGGCGGAGGGTGTCGCCGTCGGCCAGGTTCAGGGCCTTGGCGATGGCGGCAAAGCCCTCCTCCGTCTCGTCCACGTCGGTGAAGCCGCTGGCCCAGACGCCGGTCAGCTCCGCGGCGTCCCCGTAGCGGGAGGCCCCGATGAGCATGGTGAGAAACTCCATCCGGGTGACGGTCTTGTCCGGGTCAAACGCCCCGGCGGTGATGAAGCCCGCGTTCACGGCCTGGCGCTGGAGGCGTTCGTCGTCCGTCAGGCTGGGGGTGGAGCCGTTGGCCTGGATCAGCAGAACCAGGGCGTCCCGCTGGGTCAGCTCTGCCTCCGGCTGGAAGGAGCCGCCGGAAAAGCCGATGCCCGCCTGGGCCAGGGCCTGGATCATCTCTGCCTGGGCCACGTCCTCCAGGTCGTCGTAGGCATAGTCCCCGGTGTTGCCGCTGTCCTCCCCTACCGGCTGGCCTGTCAGGGCGTCGATGCCGTCGATGCTGTCCACACCGTTAAAATACCAGGCCAGGCGCAGGGTCTGCACATAGTCATAGCCCCACTCCGCCCAGCGGGACAGGGTCTCGTCCTCCGCGTCCTCGATGGCCAGGGGCCAGGCCACATAGCCCAGCGTCACCTCCAGGGCGTCCACATAGGCGGCTGTGGCGGTCGCCTCATCCACAATGCCCTGGGAATCGGCAAATTCTGTCTCCTCGTCCCAGACGTAGTCATATCGGTCTATGGTGCCGGTGGCGGGGTTCACGGTGACATAGAGGTAATTTTCCGGGTAGAAATACCCGTCATGGAGCCGGGCGTAGGTGTAGCCGCTTTTCTCCTCATAGCCGCGCAGGGTGCAGAGACCGCTTTCCCCGAACATTTCCCCGGCAACGCTGGTCAGGAATGCCTCCGCCGCGGCCTGCCGGGATGCCTCGTCCATCTGGACGTCCTCGTCCTCCTCGTAGAGGGGGTAGCTGGTGTAAACATAGGTGATCTGCCCGGTCTTGGCGTTCATGGTGATATACTTGGAGGCGGTCAGGCTGTAGCCATAGGACTGGTACTCCTGAAACTCCTCCAGGGAGTAGCCGAAAAGCCGCTCCTCCGTCACCTCCGCCGTGTACCGCAGGGAGGCGGTGACGTCCCCCGTGTCGCTGTCCATGCTGTAGGAGCAGGACTGCAGGGTGTACCCGTCTGCCAGGCCCAAAGTCTCCACGGCCCGGAGGGCCGCGTCCAGCTCCGCCTGGCTCATGGCCTCGCCGAAATTCGCGATGGAGGCAAGCTCCACCTCCGTAAGGCCCCCGGCGTCCGCCGTCTCCTCCTCCGCCACCGTGTCGGCGGCATAGGCCATGGCGGAACGGCTGGAATTGGCGGCGGAGAGGGAGGCGTACAGGGCGTCCACATCCACCGCCTCCCCGGTCAGGGCGTCCACCACCATGTCCGGCCCGCAGGGGACGTATTGGAGCCGTGCTGCGCCGTCACTGTCCGTGACGTAGTAAAGCTCCAGGGCCACCGCCTCCGCCAGAGACCCGGCGGCCTGGGCCTGGGTGATGTCCGACTGGGCCGCCGGGGTCTCCCCCACATAGGGGTCATACTCGTCGCTGCGGTAGTAGCTGTATAGCCCGTCCCCGTCAATGCTGAGGGAGAAGGTGATGGGGCTTTCCAGCCCGTTTATAAGAACCGTGCCGGAAAAGCGGTAATAGCCGTCCGTCCCCAGGGAGGTGCGGACGCTGTCGATGCGGGCGGTTTCGTCCTCGTCCAGAAGCCGGGCGAGCCAGTCCTCCGCCTGGGCGCGGGCCTCCTCCTGGCCGATGGCCGGGAAGGCAGCGTCAAAGCCATAGAAGCTGTCGTAGCTGTCCGTAGTGTTCCAGCGGTACACGTCCAGCACCAGCCCTTCCGTGCTGGCGGTGACGGAGATCTGCTCCGTGTCGCTTGACCAGGTCAGATACCACTGGGGGAGAATATCGTCGCTGTAGCTGCTGTAAAACTCCGTGTAGTCGTCGGATATACCCAGGGTATTTTTCACTGCCAACGTCACGTCGGACAGGGTGGATTCCAGCCCCGCCCCCGATTCGGCGGTCTCCTCTTCCACCTCCACGATCTCCGCCTCCGCCCAGGCGGAGGCGCTGAGGGCGAACGCCATCATCAGGGCCAGAATAAGACAAAGCAACCGTTTCATCATAACTTCTCCTTTCGGATACGTATTTTGTATTGCGTCTGTCTATTAGACGAGGGAAGGGAAAAAAGGTTCCCGAAAAATAAAAATTTTTCCGTATAGGAGGCTATCTCTTTCATACCCTTTGGACGGTCTGTAAGGGTGTATTTTTATGGACATTTCTATCGTTTTATGGTATTATGTCAAGCAAGGACTACCAGGATGGTAGGCGGTTAGCCCTCTTCGGAGGGGCTGCGCCCCTCCGAATAAAGGAGGTGGTCGCATGAGTGGTTATGAGATAACCTCGGTTGTACTGATGATTATTGCAATCATTGTGCCTGTGGTCATTGAATTAATACACACAAAGAAATAACCGCCCCAAGCCTGCGAAGCTGAGCGGTTATTTCTAATAACTAATTGACTTGCGGCTAACCGTCTATCGGCAGTCCCCGAAGGGCATCTGTTACCAGCAGGTGCCTTTCTTTATATTCACTATACCACAAACCGCATGACAGTTCAAGTATAAATTCTGTACCCGCCAGGCTGTCCGACAATATGCGGCGAACGTTTCCACCCGCCAGACAACAATCCAGGCTGTCCGATTATGCGCGGCGAGGGATTTTGCTCGCTGGCTAGGCGCGGCGACGCAGGCGTACATCAGTACGTCAAGGAGCCGCAACGACGTCCAGCGGGCAAAAGACCCGCCGCCCACGAAAGGGGCCTCCTCAAAACGGAAGTTTTGGGGAGGCCCCGCAAAGGATTTATTTAAATCTGAGCGGCAGCGTCGTAAGCTGTGCGGTTGGCGTTGCGGATGTTGGAGGCTTTCAGGCAGTCGCCCAGCTTAAAGAACTTGGGGGCGCAGTTGCGGAACTTCTCCGCCTGATCCTCCAGGGGCTTCCGGCCAGAGGAGAACACCACGGTGTCCGCGTCCAGGAAATGCTCGATGCCGTCGGTGCCCTTGTAGCCCACCTGAGTGGGAGTGATCTGGGTCACGGGGCTGGACAGGTACAGGTGGCAGTACTTGGGAACACGGTCGTACAGGGCCAGCTCCTGGGCGTAGGCGGAGGTGGCGGCAATGCGGTCCATCATCTCGATAATGGATACGTCCTTGCCCTGCTCCATAGCCAGGTACAGGGCGGCCTCGCAGCCCACCTCGCCGCCGCCGATGAGGACGACCTTCTGGCCGATCTCGTCCGCATGGCCGAACACGTCCACCGCGCACATGACACGGGGGTCGTCGTGGCCGGGGATGGGCAACACGATGTTGGAGGCGCCGAGAGCGGTCATGACCACATCGTAATGCTCCGCCTCGATCATCTCCGGGGTGGCCTCCACGCCCAGACGCACGTCCACATTCAGCTTCTTCATCATGCCGATGCGGTAGTTCATGTAGTCATTCAGGGAGTATTTAAAGGAGGCGTACTTGGCGAAGTTGATGGTGCCGCCCAGCTTGTCGTCCTTTTCGTACAGCGTGACCTTGTGGCCCCGCTCGGTGCAGAACTGGGCCGCCGCCATGCCGGCGGGGCCGCCGCCGATGACCGCCACACGCTTGGGGGTAGAATTTTTGTTCTCGAACTGGTCAAGGATGTACTCACGGCCCACAGTGGGGTTGCCGGAGCAGCAGAACTCCTCCTCCATGTCGTAGCTTAGGCAGACGAAGCACTTCAGGCAGGGGATGATCTCATCCTCCCGGCCCTCCGCGGCCTTGTTGACGCACTGGGCGTCCACAATGGTACCCCGGGCCATGGCCACGATGTCCGCCCCGCCAGTGGAGAGGGTCTCCTCAATCAAATCGGGCTTCTGGAACGCGCCGATGGTCAGCACGGGCTTGGAGAAGCCGGATTCCTTGACCTGGCGGGCAAATTCCTTGTTGACACCGGCGGGATAGAACTCCACCGGGTGCATACGGGTCTGGGTCACGTCGTCCATCACGGTGCCGCAGGAGACATGGGCGATGTCGATGTCCTCCTCCACCCGCTTGAGGAAGTCAATGCAGTCGTCGATGGTGCCGCCGCCCTCGGTCAGCTCGTCGCCGGAGACGCGCACCTCGATGGGCACGCGGGGGCCGACCGCGTCGCGCACGGCCTTGATGAGCATCATGGGGAAGCGGGCGCGGTTCTCCCGGGAGCCGCCGAACTCGTCTGTCCGCTGGTTGGACAGGGGGCTGAGGAACTGGGCGGGGAAGGTGCCGTGGCCCAGGTGGAGCATGATCATGTCGAAGCCCACGCGAACGGCGTTTTTCGCGGCCTGGGCATAGTCGGCGCACATACGCTCCATGGCGGCCTTGTCCAGCGCGGGACACCACTCGCCGGCCTCCTCGTCGTTCTCGCCGTTGACGGACCAGCAGACCACCTGGCCGTCGATCTCCTCATGGCGGGAGAAGGCCAGCAGCTCCAGGCTGATCTTGGCGTCGAAGAAGTGGACGGCGCTGGTCAGGCGGTACCAGTAGTTGTGGTACTGCATATTGAAGATGTCCGGGTCAGAGTGGAACTCATCCGGGTGGCCCACCAGCCAGCGGTCCATATTCTGGGCGGAGAAGGTGATGCAGGCCGCGCCGCCCCGGGCCTTCTCCCGGTAGTGGGCGATAACCGCCTCGTTGGGGTACGGCTCCCCGGCCCCCAGCAGATGGGCGCCGGTAGGGGCCGTCCAAATGCGGTTTTTGAAGATGATCCCCGGCCAGCGGCCTCTCGCGCCGATGGTAATGGGGCTGAACATCGTGGGATATTTTCTTTCCATGCTTCCAATGCTCCTATATGTATAGTTTCCTGTAAGTCTTAGGGATTCGCGCTAATTTCCTATCCTATTTAGATATTATACCATAAATACCTGATTGTGCAAGCGGATATTAACACAAAAATCTATCCCGGCTGGAAGAATTTCTTGTGATTCGGTCAGAAGCGGGCAAAAACCGGGGAAAATTTCACAGGGGTATAGCATAATTCCCCAAATTCATGTATAATACAAAATAAGCAAAGCTGTAAGAAACATAACAGGAGGCGACAGTATGCGCGGCAAGTTTATCCTGACCTGCGGCTCTACGGTGGACGTACCCTATTCCTATATGGAGGAGCGGGACGTGCCGGTGATTTTCTATTCCTACACGGTGGACGGCCAGGCGTACCCGGACGACATTGGCCGGGATCCCCAGGCCCTGCCCCGGTTTTATGAAATGCTGAGAGAGGGCAAGCTTCCCTCCACCAGCCAGGTGAACATCCAGCAGTACCGGGACTTTTTCGCGGAGCAGCTTGAAAAGGGCGACCTGCTCCATGTGGCCTTCGGCTCCGGGATGTCCGCCTCGGTGAACAACGCCCTTCTGGCGGCGGAGGAGCTGCGGGAGGAGTACCCCAACCGAAAGCTGGTGGTGGTGGATTCCCTGTGCAGCTCCTCCGGCTACGGCCTGCTGGTGGACGAGGCGGCGGATATGCGGGATCGTGGCTGCACCATTGAGGAGACGGAGCAGTGGCTTCTGGCCAACCGAAACCGGGTGCATCATCAGTTTTTCTCCACGGATATGACCATGTTCCGGCGCAGCGGGCGGGTGTCCGGCCCCACGGCCACCATCGCCACCATTTTGAACATATGCCCCATCATGCGGCTGGATGACCGGGGCCGCATTATCGCCTACGGCAAGGTGCGGGGCAGACCCGCCGCCGTCCGCACCACCATCGAGACCATAGATAAACACATTCAAAATGGCCGGGACTATGACGGCAAGCTCTGGGTCTGCCACTCCAACTGCCCGGATATTGCCCAGCCCTTCCGGGAGACCCTGAAGGAGCATTACCCCCGTGTGAAGGACATCCCCCTGTTCGACATCGGCACCATTATCGCCGCCCACTGCGGGCCGGGAACGGTGGCGGCCTTCTTTATGGGGGACGAGCGGGAACCTGAATAAATAGGAACCAACATACAGAAAGGCCCTGTCAAACCGCTGCGGTTTGACAGGGCCTTAAAGCATTGGCGGGACAGATTATCCGTTCAGCGTCATGGTTTCCGCAATCTCCACCAGCTCCTCCATGGTCAGGGTGTCTGAGGTGAGCAGGAACACAAGGCAGCTTTCCGTGTCCACCCAGGAAAGACCATAATAGTCGTCGCCCAGGGCGTAATAGGCGGCCAGCCCGCCGTTCACGGCGGCGGCGGTGTAGCCGCGTCCCCCGGCCTGGAGGGAGAGAACGTATTCCGGGGTGTTGCCAAACTCCACGCCAGTCCCCGCGCCCTCTGTGAGATTGTAGCTCTCA
The DNA here is from genome assembly GCA_021200935.1 of Oscillospiraceae bacterium. GTDB lineage: Bacteria > Bacillota > Clostridia > Oscillospirales > Oscillospiraceae > CAJOIG01. The sequence goes on along the minus strand of JAJQFY010000087.1, from coordinate 4,355 downwards.
TAGCTGAAGCGCAGCTCGTCGTGGCCGCTGTTTTCGTAGGTATAGCGCACATAGGCGTACCAGCCGCCGCCGCTGGACAGGGGGGAGGCGGTGAAGCTGGCCTGCTCATAGCCCTCCGGCGGGGTGATCTGGTAGTCCCCCAGATCCGCCAGGGCCTGGCTGTAGCCGCCGGACAGGGTGGGGGTCAGGGCCTCGTCCAGCTCCTCCACGCTCTCCGCTATGGCTGTCAGGTCTGCGGTGTCGTCGTCTGTGGCCAGGGAGAAGCCCAGGCCCCTGGCCCCGTCCGTCCAGAACAGCAGCCGCTCCGCGGCGGTGGTGTAGAGGATCCCATCCGCCTCGCCGACAGTAACGGACTGGGTGTCGGTGACGTTGTCCATCGTCACCTGGCCGCCCTCGATGTCGCCCTGGACAGACAGGGTGATATAATGCCCGTCCCCGTTTTCAAAGCGGATGGTCTGATAGCCGTAGGCCGGGTCGGACACGAAGCTGAGGGTGTAGCCCGCCGGTATTTCGCCGGGGTACCAGTTGCCCAGCTCCACATAATCCTCGTCCGTGGCCTGGAAATCCACCTCGATGTAGTCCCCCAGGTCTGTGGATACCAGCTCCACCCGGGAGATGGCCAGGGCCAGGGCGGACACGGTCAGCACGCACACCGCCGCAGCCAGCGCCACGGCAAGCTTGGGCGCCTTGCGCCTGTGATTTTTCTGCATTTGAATGGCCTCCTTCTTCGGCTGGGAGGCCGCCTCCGCCAGCGTCCGCCGGATGCGCTCGTCCGCGTCGGCTGGCAGCGTGATTTTGTCGAACGCGCCGCGAATTTTATCCTGCATAGTCAGCCTCCAATTTCGATTTCAATCGCTTTCTGGCCCTGTCCAGCCGGGTGGACACGGTGGAGCGCTTCAGCCCCAGCATTTCGCCCACCTCGGCGGTGGAATAGCCCTCGTAGTAATAGAGATACACCACGGCCCGTTCCTCCTCCTTCAGGGACATCACCGCCTGGAACACCTCGTTTTCCCCCGGGGCGTCGAAGGGCAGATCCAGGTCGTCCAACGGCTGGGTCTTCCGCCGCCAGGCGGAGCGGAGAAGGCTTTTGCAGAGGTTGGCCGTCACCGACCCCAGCCACTGCCGCTCCTTGCCGGGGGTGATCTCCCCGCGATGCTCCAGCAGCCGCAAAAACGCCGTCTGGCACACGTCCTCCGCGTCCTGGGGGGATTTCGTGTAGCTCAGGGCCAGGCGATAGACCATCTGCTTGTGGGCCTCGTAAAGCTCCATAATGCCGCCATAGGCAGGCGTCGCAGCGGATTCCCGGGTCATGGCACACCTCCTTTCCTCATCTTGACCGGTCTGTAAATAAGACGCCGCAACAACCCAAACGGTCTCAGGATAAAAAAATTATTTTGAAGTCAAACGCAGAAAAACCCCGCCATGCAAGCGCGAAGCGCGAGCATCAGGGCCAAAAACCTCAAATAATGCCAAACGAAAAATTTTTATACGCCAACCTACAATTCAGTCTGTCCGACAATAACAAACGAAAAAATCCAACAGCCAGACTAAAATTTAAGGTGTCCGACAACACCAAACGAAAAAATCCACCAGCTAGACTATAATTTAAGGTGTCCGATTATGCGCGGCGAGGGATTTTGTTCGCTGACGAGGCGGGCCGACGAAAGCGTACCGTGTGTACGTCGAGGAGGCCCAACGAAGCTCAGCGGACAAAAGACCCGCCGCCCCCGTAAAAAAGAGTGGGCTGCAAAAGCAGTCCACTCTTTTTGAAGCAGTATAAATGTTATTCTACGAAGTCGTCGCCTTCAATATAGTCCCATGCTTCCATGCCGGCCATGCGGCCGGAGTTCAGGGCCCAGCTCATGGTGGAGCCGGGGTTATAGAAGCAGTACTCGCCGCCGAACACCACGTTGGCGGTGTCGGTGCCGCAGGCGAACAGGCCGGGGATGGGGCAGTCGTCGGACTCCCGGAGAACCTTCATGTCGTGGTTGACCTTGATGCCGCCCAGAGAGCCGTAGCCGGAGGGGAAGTGGCGGGCCACATAGTACTTGTCGCCGGTGATGGGCCGCAGCCAGCGGGCGGGCTTGCAGAAGTCGGCGTCGTAGCCGCCGGCGAAGCTGTTGTACCGCTCGATGGTCTTCTTCAGGGTCTTCAGGTCGATGCCCGTCACCTCGCAGACCTCCTCCAGGCTGCTGCACTCATAGAAGTTGTTCTCCTGAGGCTCGTTCTCGTCCTGATACTGAACGCCGTTGTCGGCCATGAAGACGCTGTTCTCGGCGGCGGACTTCACGCCGGAGAAGTACAGCTCCTTCTCATGCTCCCACTTGTTCAGGTCCTTCACCGCGTGGTGATAGGTGATGTAGTCCAGGCCATGCTCCTTCATGTAGTCGATGCCGTCCTGGCCGATGATGGAGAAGGCGCGGTGGCCCGCCTGGGCGTTGATGGCGTTGCCGGTGAAGGTAGTGTTGTTCATGATCTGCTCGTTGATGATGCGCTCGCCGTGGATGTTCACCATGATGGTGGAGGGCTGGCGCATGGCCTCGGACAGGGTCTTGAACACGTCGGTGGTGCCGGGGGTGTTGTAGGTCACTTCCATGGAGATGGGGGCCTTGGTGGCGCCGATCTTCCAGGCCATCTTCATGCCGTCGCCGTCCAGGCCGGGGATGCGGAAGGTGAACATATCCTTGCCCCAGGTGAAGCCCAGGTACTCCTTGATCATCTCCACGTTGTTGCCGATGCCGCCGGTGCCGATGATGACGGCGTCCGCCAGGCACTCGACCTCCTCGCCGCTCTCGTCCACGGCGATCACGCCCAGAACCTGGCCCTTGTCGCCCACGATCAGCTCACGGGCGGGGGTGCGGAAGTGGAAGTCCACGCCCATGGAGTTTGCGTAGTCGGTCATCAGCTTGACCATGTGGCTGGCCTGGCGCTCGGCGGGCTTGTTGGCGCCGGGGAGCTTGATCATGTGCTGGGTGATGTGGCTGTCCTGGAAGTATTTGTAAGCGCCCAGGATCTCCACGCCGAAGTTTTCCACCCACTCCACGGTGGAGGCGGACATATTAAACCAGCGGCGGACGGTCTGGGCATCGGCCTTCCAGTGGTTGTACTCCATGGTGAACTTGAAGGCGTCGTCCTTCGTCCACTCGATCATCTGGTCACGCTGGACATGGGACTCCACGGCGAAGAACGCCATGCCCATGTTGGCCGCGCCGCCGGTGGTGCCGCTCTTTTCAAAGACCACGACCTGCGCGCCCTTCTCCGCCGCCTGGGTGGCCGCTGTGAGGCCGGACAGGCCGCCGCCGACAACGCAAATATCGGCTTCCAAGTGTTTCATTTGAGGTTTCCTCCTAAAGATTAAAACTATGTTTTTTTATAAAGGGGGCCGATGTTATTCATCGACCCCTGGGGATTACCTGATTTACTCCTTGTCGGGGATACGGATAAAGCCCTCAAGGTGCTTGATGATGGTGGCGGGCAGCTCCAGAGGATTGCCGTCCGGCATGGTGGCTACGCCCTTCGTTTCGCCGCCGCCCTCGGTGGTGCCGATCATCAGACCTCTGGCGCCCTCATAACGGCCTGTGCCGCCGACGATCACGTTCACGATCACGTCCTGGCGGGTGTAAACGGAGTTATAAAGAATGCACTGGTTGGGGTCGGTGCCGCGAATGGCGAACATGCCGTCCCAGGCGTAGATGTCGCCGTCCTCCTGCCGATAGATGCAGAAAAGATCAGTCTCGAACTGCTTCATCCAGTCCTCTGTGAAGTATTTCTCCACGGGGAAATCAGCGGCTTCCTTGTTGTAGCCCTCGCCGCAGTCCTGGATGCCGTAGTAGTTGCTGACGCCGAAGGGGTGGAACCAGCCGATGCCGGAATGGATGGTCTTGCCGCCGTTCGGCCACTCACGATACTGGTCGTAGCCGGCATGATAGTTCATGCGAACCTGGTAGATCTTGCCCTTTTCCTTTTCGGTCAGTTCAGGGGTTTCTTCTTCCTTTTTGACTTCTTCCACAGTAATTTCCTCCACTGGGATCTCTGCCACGGCAGGGGCCTCGGCCGCCGCAGGAGCGGTCTCCTGGGCGGGAGCGGTCTCCGTGATGGGGACGGCCTCCGCCACAGGGGCGGCCTCTACAGGCGCTTCAGGCGCGGTCATGACAGGATCTTTTTTTTGTGCGGTATCTTTTTTCTTTCCAAAAAGACCCATGGTGTGTGTTCTCCTTCAATTATAATATGGTGTTTACGCGCTTGTTAATATAAATGGAATCAGGCGTCGGCCTTCTCCTCGTCCTTCTTCTGGATGTAATCGCGGTCAGCCGCGTTGGCGTCGGGGATGGAGCGCATCATAGCGGTGGCGATCA
>JAJQFY010000042.1 GCA_021200935.1 Oscillospiraceae bacterium | reverse complement strand
GGGCAGGGGCTGACCCGGCTGGAGCTGGGGCGGCTCTGGCGCTCCCTGGCCCGGCGAAGCCCGGTACACCTGGGGGTCGGCGGCCTGGCGCGGATAGAGCCGGAGCTGGACCCGGTGCAGATTGCCCTGGGCCTGCGGGTGCTGTCGGAGCTTGGCCTCGCTGCCGTTCGGACGGACGGCCAGGAGGTGGATGTCACCCTGATTGCGCGGGAGGGCAAGGCGGATTTAATGCAGTCTGTCACCTGGCGAAAATTTCACAAATAGACGCGCTTGAAAAGGCGCGCATGGATGAGACACCATATAAAAATAATGTGCTGACTATTTGTAATAGGGAGAGAGGGAGCATTATGGAGATGGAGGCATTTGTGCCGGAGCAGGCATTTGAGGATTTCCAAAAGACGGTTTTAGAGAACAATCCCCACGCGAATATGGAGCGCATCCGGCAGGCGTTCGACTTTGCCGTGGCCGCCCACGAGGGGCAGAAGCGGAAGGACGGTTCCCCTTATGTGACCCACACCATTGCCGCCGCCGCCATTGCCGCCGAAATGGGCCTGGACGACGAGTCCATTATCGCCGCCCTGCTCCATGACGTGCTGGAGGACACGGACACCACCTATGAGACCGTGGCCGCCCAGTTCGGCGAGGACGTGGCGGGCATTGTGGACGGCGTCACCAAGCTGACCCGGGTTCAGTACAGCACCCTGGAGGAGCGGCAGATGGAAAATCTGCGGAAAATGCTCATGGCTATGGCCAAGGACATCCGGGTCATTCTTATCAAGCTGGCTGACCGGCTCCACAATATGCGAACCATGCAGTACCAGACCCCGGAGAAGCAGCTATCCAAGTCCAGGGAGACCATGGAGATATACGCCCCCATCGCCCACCGCCTGGGCGTGGAGAAGGTGAAGGACGAGCTGGAGGATCTGGCCCTGCTGTATCTTGACCCGGTGGGCTATCGGGAGATTACCAACACCCTGGAAAAGCGCCGCCTGATTATGGAGCAGTTTTTGCAGGAGATGGAAAAAACCATCGAGGAGCGGATGGCTAAGGAGGGCATCAAGTGCAAGGTCTATGGCCGCTTGAAGCACCTTTACAGTATTTACCGCAAGATGTACGCCCAGCATCTGGGGGTAGAGGAGATATTCGACCTGTGTGCCTTCCGGGTCATCGTGGACGGGCTGGCGGACTGCTATAACGTCCTGGGCATCATCCACGAGATGTTCCGCCCGGTGCCGGGCCGGTTCAAGGACTATATCTCCACCCCCAAGCCCAACAACTATCAGAGCCTCCACACCACGGTCATCGGCACGGAGGGCATCCCCTTCGAGGTGCAGATCCGCACCTGGGAAATGCACATGACCGCCGAGTACGGCGTGGCCGCCCACTGGAAGTATAAGTCTGGCCCCTCCGGCCACAAGGAGGGGGACGAGGAGAAATTCGCCTGGATCCGCCGCCTGCTGGAGAGCCAGCAGGACTCCGAGGCCCAGGACTTCTACCACGACCTGAAGGTGGATATGTTCGACGACGAGGTGTTCGTCTTCACCCCCAAGGGGGACGTGAAGAGCCTGCCCGCCGGGGCCACCCCCATCGACTTTGCCTATTCCATCCACTCCGCCGTGGGCAACCGCATGGTGGGGGCCAAGGTGAACGGGTGCATCGTTCCCATCTCCTACCCCCTGCAAAACGGGGATATTGTCAGCATCACCACCTCCAACAGCTCCGCCGGACCCAGCCGGGACTGGCTGAACATTGCCAAATCCGGGGAGGCCCGCTCCAAGATAAAGCAGTGGTTCAAGCGGGAGAAGCGGGATGAGAACATCCAGCAGGGCCGGGAGATGTTTGGGGCGGAGGCCAAGCGGGTTGGCCTTCCCATGGCGGACATCACCGACCCGGACATGCTGCCCCATATCCTCAAGCGCATGGCGGTGCAGGACATGGACGACGTTTACGCCTCCATCGGCTATGGGGGCATGACCGCCTCCCACGCCGTCGGGCGGATTCGGGACGAGATTCTCCGCAACCGCGCCCCCGCGAAAAAGACAGAGCTGGAAAAAATGCAGGAGCGGGCCGACCGCCGCCAGCAGCAGCAAAAGCCCCAGAAGGCTGTCCAGGGCGTGCTGGTGGAGGGGCTGGATAACTGCCTGATAAAATTCTCCCGCTGCTGCGCCCCGGTGCCGGGGGATCCCATTGTGGGCTTCATCACCCGCGGCCTTGGCGTCTCCATCCACCGGCGGGACTGCGTGAACTACCGGCGGGACGCGGACGGGGGCCGCTGGATAAAGGTGACATGGGCCGACGAGACCAGCGACTACTATACGGCGGAAATTCACATTACCTCCGATGAGCGCAGCGGCCTGGTGATGGACGTGGCCACCATTCTAAACGGCCTGAACGCCCGCGTCCGCAGCCTGAACGCCAGGGACACCGGCAAGGGTACCACCGTGGCGGCCATCACCCTGGACGTGAAAAACGCCGAGGAGCTGCAAACCATCGTCAATAAGCTGCAAACCATCAGGGGCATCCAGGACATCAACAGAGGTGGAATATGAGAGCTGTGGTGACACGGGTGAAAAACGCCCGGGTGGAGATAGACGGGGCCGTGCATGGCCAGATCGGACAGGGCTTTCTCGTCCTGCTGGGGGTTCACGTCTCCGACGGCCCCGCCCAGGCGGAGAAAATCGCGGACAAGATATGCGGCCTGCGGATATTCGAGGACGAGGCGGGGAAGATGAACCTGAACCCACAGACCGCCGGGTGTCCGGCCTTGCTT
>JAJQFY010000025.1 GCA_021200935.1 Oscillospiraceae bacterium | reverse complement strand
GCAGACGAACGCTCTCCCGCTCCCGCTTGGGGGCGGGCAGCAGCGCCGACGCGGCCACGGTCTCGCCCCCGGTGAAGTGGACGCCGCCCTTGACGCCCTCAAACCCGGCCAGGCCGTATTTTTCCAAATACCGGCGCAGGGCCTCCATATTGGGGCGGAGGTAGGCCCCCTCCTCCCCGGTGTCTATCACCAAATCCGCCTTAACGCCGCAGGCGGCCAGCAGGGCGTGGCGCTTTACCATCCGGCGGGCCTCGTCCAGCTCCTTGTCCGCCCGGGCGTATAAAATGGGCAGGTCGCCGCTGAGGCCCTGCTTCCACAGCGCTTCGCGGGTGCAGTCCTCATCCGCCCGGACGCGGGGGGCGCATATGCTCCCGCAGAGGGCGAAGGCCGCCCCGACGCCCTCCGCGCCCATGCCCAGAAGGGCCGCCATGGACGCGGCCATATCCGCGCCGCCCCCGGCCAAAATGCGCCGCGCCCCGGCCAGGGCCTCCTCCCGGCTGCGGCCAAAGCACAGGCCCAGCGCCCCGCAGCCGCCCTCCGGCAGCGTGGCCTGGAGGATGACGGCGTCGGTCATCTGCCATCCGGCCCCCTTCACGATTTTCAGCTCCATGGTGGCCGTCATGCAAAGCCACACCTCCGGCAGACTGCCCCGGGCCATCCGCCGCACCAGCACCGACCCAGAGCGGCCCAGCACCTCTAATCCCAGCCGCCAGAAGGCGGGATGGGCGGCATAGTCCGATTCCCTGGCCAGCACCGGCTCAAAGCGGATTTCCAGCCGCCCGCCGGTGGGGCCTGTGACGCGGCGCAGCTCTCCGCACTCCCCGGAGGCCGCCGCGATGGTGGTTGACATAATATTTTCTCCCTGCCGGGCCGTGAAGGTGACGGCCCCGGCCTCATACCGCCAGGGGCGGAATACCGCCGCCTGCCGGGAGGGGTTTAAGGGGACGCCGTCCACGGAAAGGGCCAGACCCTCCGGCCTGTACATGAGAAGTCCGGCGGTCTGGGCCAGACATTGGCCGTCGTCGCACACCCGCAGGGAATAGACCCCGTTAGAAAGGGGCATCCAGGCGGGGGCGCCAGGGTCGGCCCCCCTGCCCTCCCAGGTGAACACAGGCCGCTCCTGGCGGCTCTCCGGCGGACGGGTCACAGGGCTTCTGTCCCGGCGCAGCACAGCCCCGCCCAGAGGCACCCGCTCCGCCAGCAGGGGCCGGAAGGCGGCACAGGCAGGCTCCGCCATGAAAAACTTCCGCATAACGCCCCCGGCCAGGCAGTTGGCCGCCGCGCAAAGGCTCATGCCCAGGTGATGGCTCATAAAGCAGGCCACCGGCTCCCCCTTCTTTCCTGTGCGGCCAGGGGTCATGTCCAGGGCCTCATAAAAGCCGAACTCCCCATACATACCCATCCGCTTCAGGCGGCGCAGGTTCTTCACCGCCGCCTTGGGGTGGACGCACAGGGCCAGGAAGCTGGCATAGGGGGCGATGACCAGCTCCCCGTCCATATCCCGGCGCAGGGCCAAAGCTCCCGTGCCGTGGGCCTTATAGCGGTAGTCCATCCCCGCGTCCAGGGAGAAGAAGGCGCTCTCCGAATTGCCCCAGGGGGCGTCCGCCCTCGCCCCCCGCCGCCGCTGGGCGTAAAGGCAGAAGCGCCCGGTCTCCCACAGCATGGAGCCGTTTATCATCGGCAGAAACAGCTCCGGCATTAAATACTCGAACATAGACCCCGACCAGCTCGCCAGGCCCCGCCATCCGTCCAGGGACAGCCGCGCCCGGCTCAGGGCCTGCCAGTGGCGAAGGGGAGCCTCCCCCCTGGCGCAGGCCAGATAGCTTGTCAGCCGCGCCTCCGAGGCCATCAGGTCATAATGGCCGGGGGAGACGGTCTCCGACGCCGGGTCAATGCCAATGCGGAACAGCCGCCGCTTTTCGTCGTACAGCACCCCCAGCTCCATGTTCGCCGCCAGAACGCCCGCCCGCTCCGCCAAATCCGGGCGGCCATGGGCCTTCAGGCCGTGGGACAGGCAGACAAGGCTGGCGCACAGGTTCCCGCTGTCCACGGTGGAAACATAGGCCGGCTGCAAGGGGGCGCAGGTGCCGGTATCGTACCAGTTGTACAGGTGGCCCCGCCACTTGGGCAGCCGCTCGATAGTTGACATAATTCGTTCAATCAGGGCCATGGCCTCTGTCTCCGGGGCCAGCTTCAGCTCCGCCGCCGCCAGGGCGGAGGCCAGGGCCATGCCGATGTTGGTGGGGGAGGTGCGCCGGGCCGCTCCCTTGGGGGGCTGCACCTGCACGTTATCCGGGGGCAGCCAGTGGTTTTCCCGGTTGCAATACTGGGCGAAATAGCCCCAGATGGCCTGGGCGCTGTTTTGCAGAAAGGCCCGGTCGGCCCCGGTCAGGTCGTTTTGGGGCTTTTGGGGCTGGCCGGTGAGATAGGCGAACAGGGGCGCACACAGCCACACCACCCCGCTGGCCTTCCCCGCCGGGCCGGGAGCCAGCAGCATCAGGGCCAGACCCCCCGCCACGGAAAACCACATGGCGGCGGGCCGCCTTTTCAGCCCCTCCGCCTGGGCCGCCGGTACCCACTGGAGCATATGCCGGTGGCTGAATCCCATGCGCCACAGGGCCGTTATCATGGCGGAGGCGCAGGTGAACGCCTCCCAGGGCAGGAAGATGAGCCGGGCCAGCAGCCGGGTGAACGACCCGCCCAGGCCCCGCAGCACCCCGCTGCGGCAGCGCATCCGCACGTCTCCCGTCCGGGAGAAAAGCCCCGCGAAGGCGTCCCGCACGGCCTCCACCCCCAGGCAGACAA
>JAJQFY010000058.1 GCA_021200935.1 Oscillospiraceae bacterium | reverse complement strand
CGGCCTCCGCCGCGGCGGTGGCCCCGTCGTACACAGAGGCGTTGGAGACCTCCATGCCGGTAAGCTGGCAGATCATGGTCTGATACTCAAAAATGGACTGCAAGACCCCCTGGCTCATCTCCGCCTGATAGGGGGTGTAGGCGGTGAGAAACTCCTCCTTGGCCGTGACGGAGCGGACAATGCTGGGGATGTAGTGGTCATAGGCCCCCGCTCCCCGGAGGATGGTGTCAAAGCGGGTGTTCTTCGCGGCCATAGCGGAGACGGCCCGGCACACCTCCAGCTCCCCCATCCCCGCCGGGATGTTCAGGGGTTCCGTCAGGAGCATTTCCTCCGGCACGTCCCGGTACAGCTCCCGCCAGTCGCTCATCCCAAGGGCTTCCAGCATTTCCCGGCGCTGGGCGCCGGTTGAGGGCACATAGCTCATATCAGCCCTCGGCCTCCTCGCATTCGGCGCAGAAGCGCTCGTATTCCTCCGCACTCAAAAGCTCCTCCGTGTCCCTTACGCTCTCCACCTTGATGAGCCATGCGTCATAGGGATCCTGGTTCACCAGCTCCGGGCTGTCCAGCAGCGCCTCGTTCACGGCGCACACCACCCCGGACACGGGACTGACCAGGTCGCTGACCGCCTTGACGGACTCGATGTCCCCGAAGGGTTCCCCGGCCTGGGCCTCGTCCCCCTCCTGGGGGAGGTTTATGAACACCACGTCGCCCAGGGAGTGCTGGGCATAGTCAGAGATACCGACGACGGCCACGCCGTCCTCCGTGCGAAGCCACTCGTGGCTTTTGGAATATTGCAGTTCAGAGGGGAAGTTCATGGTTTTGGTCTCCTTTATATAGTAATAGTGATTTGTTTAAAAACCTATCTTGCTGATGAAAGATTCCAAGGCGGCGTCAAATTCCGGGCCGTCGAAGCAATAGCGCATTTTGGTGAAGCCCTCCCGCAGGCGGGATACATCCTGGGACACGTCCCGGTTCCGCAAAATGCAGTCCGCCATCAGGGCGGCCAGATCGTCAAATTCCCGGAAGCCGAAGCCGAAGCGGGTCATCTCGCTGACCCCCATACGCAGGGCGCCGGAGGCGGTGAAGCCCTCCTCGTCCGGGGTGGCCTGGTAGTTTACGATGATGTTGTTCTCCTCCAGGCGGCGGGCAACCTCCGCCCCCGCGCCGTAGCCCACGAACACGATGACCTGGTGGGTCTCGGTGTAGTCCATGGCCGGGTCTCCGGCCACGTCCAGCCCCTGGGCCTTCAGGGCCTTGGCGAAGTGCTTGGCGTTTGCGATCACGGCGGACTGATACTCGTCCCGGAAGGCGTTCATCTCATAGGCGGCCATCAGAAGCCCAAGCTGGGTGCCCAGGTGGTGGTTTGAAACGCTGCCGGGGAAGGCCCGGCTCTCGATGGTCTCCCACAGGCCGTATTTCAGCTCCTCCTTCCCGTAGTTCACGGCAATCACCCCACGCTGGGGGCCGAAGAAGGTCTTGTGGGTGGAGCCGGTGACGATCTCCGCCCCGTCCGCGAAGGGATCCTGGAAGTGCGGCCCGGCAATGCCCAGCACATGGGCCATGTCGTACATGATAGTGGCGGGGATGCGCTGCTCGTCCAGAAACCGGCGTATTTCCGCCACCGGCTCCCGCCGCAGCACCATGCTCTTGCCGAAGATGATAAGCTCCGGGCGGTACTGGTCGATGACCTTTTTGGTCTCCTCCACGTCGATTTTGTATATATCGTCCTTACAGACCGGGAAGCTCACCACGGCGCTCCGCTCCGTCACCGGGTCGATGGCGATATAGTCATGGAGCGCCCCCATGGGCTGGGCGGACAGATGGCCCCCCTTGATGATGTGGTTGTTCAGCACATAGCCCAGGCGCTGGGGGGTGTGCTTTTTGTCCAGGCGGTTTTTCCAGTCCATCAGGGCGGAAAAGACCACGGTGTTGGCCATCTGGCCGCTGGTGGCCCGGGTCTCCACCTGGGTGCAGCCGAAGTACTGCCGCAGCTCCTCTGTCAGAAGCTGCTCCACCTGGCCGATGAAGCCGGTACCCTGGTAATAGAATATGTCCTTGTCATAAAAGGATTTAATTTTTTTATGCTCCGCGTACCGGCAGGAGGGGTCGGAGGCAGAGAGCATCTGCACCGCCCGGCTGGGGGTGTTTTCCGAGGGGATCAGGTTCACGCAGAGCCTCTGCCGCCACAGGTGATTTTCCTCCGCCCGCTTCAGCAGGGCCACGGCCCGGGCCTCCCCGCTTTCCGCCGCCTTTTCCTGTCCGGCCAGCTCCACCCCGTAAAGGATGGGCCGGGCGAAGGGGGGCGCGTCCGTCCGCAGATGGCAGGCGGGGACGACGGCCCGCACCCGCTTGCCCCGGATGTCCACCTCCACCACATCGTCCTCCAGCACGTCGCTGGCGATATAGGCAAGGCCGATGGCCCGCTTGGCGGTGTCCTCGGTGATGACGGTCTCCAGGCCCTCCCCCTCGGAGCGGTAATAGGGTACCATGGTGCCGCTCGTCACCCAGCCGATTTGCTCCCCGTCCCGGTATACGGGCATACCGGCCCGCATGACCCCACGGTCAATCAGGGCGATGGGGCGGATGCTCCTGGGCAGGTCGGCCATGTCAGAGAAGTCCCGGTTCTGGATGCGGCAGAAGGCTTTGTTCTGGGCCTCCAGGGCCGCCCGGCCTATGTAATCCCCCTTCTGGGGGGAGAAGCTGACGGCGAATTTCGCCAGAGGCACGGCAAAAATGGGCATGGGCTGCCCGTCCGGGTCAAGGCCCATCTCGTGGCCGTAAAGGGGCATTCCCGCCTCCAGGCGCAGGGTGTCCCTGGCCCCCAGTCCGGCGGGCCTGGCCCCCAGCTCGCACAGCCGGTTCCACAGCCAGGCTCCGTCCGCCGAGGGGACGTACAGCTCATAGCCCAGTGGCTCCCCCGTATAGCCCGTGCGGGCGGCCCGGACTGTGCGGCCCTCTAATGTAACGGTACCCAGGGCGTTTTTCATAGGCTCCGTAATGGCCGCGCCCCCGGACATTGTCAGCAGCAGCTCCTTGCTCTTCGGCCCCTGGAGGGCGATAGCCGCCCACTGGGACGTAATATTCTTGATGGTGCAGTCATAGCCCGGCAGCGCCGCCGTCAGGTGGGCCAGATCCTTTTCCGTGTTGGCGGCGTTCACCACCAGCAGAAAGCGCTCCGCCTCGAAGCGATAGAGGTAGGCGTCGTCCACCGCGCTGCCGTCCGGGGCGGGAATGATGCAGTACTGGGCCTTTTCCAGATCCAGCCCCGCCACGTTGCTGGTCAGGACGTGCTGCAAAAAGGCCACTCTGTCCGGCCCCTCAATCAGCAGCCGCCCCATGTGGGACACGTCGAACAGGGAGCAGAAGTGTCTGGTGTAAAGATGCTCGGCAATGATGCCGGTGGGGTACTGGATGGGCATTTCCCACCCCCCGAAATCCACCATGGTGGCCCCCGCCGCCACATGGGTGTCATAAAGCTGGGTGCGTTTCAGTTCGCTCATAGCGTGACCTCCTGAATGTCCTGTGACAAATATATACAAAAAGCGGAGACACCAGTCCCTTTTATCTGGTGTCTCCGTTTTTTTGACCTGAGAGATTCCCCGCCAAACGGCGGGTTGCTCCTTCGGTGTGCGGACGCCGCCGATGGCGGCCCCGCCCTATTCAGAGTATCGTCCTGACCCAGTCCTTCTGCCTGAGAGCTGTTTATCCCCTTCGGCACTGTGTTTCCACAGTCTCTCCTGAGCCAATCATCCGATTTTATGCAGTTTTCAGTCCGCGTCTCCGCTTTCTTTAGGAAAAATAATACCACACATGAAAAAAAGTGTCAATTATAGATATTTTAATCGCAAATCCACCGGCACCCCCCTGGAAATGGGAGGGCTTGTTCCTTGACAGGGTTTTTTCTCCCGGCGTATAATGAACCTCGTGTCCATATCCTTATTATACTCGTTCTCCAGGGCCGCGTTAGATTCAGCGGCAGTCAACTCCTGCTCGCGCTCCAGCAGTTCGATTCGCTCTTGCAGCAGGGCATTGGACGTTTCAAGATTATCCAACTCCTCCTGTTCAACAATCGTAATCGTTCCCGCATCCGCCAGCTCTTGCAGCTCCTCCAGCCGTTCAGCGTTCGTGTCATACTCATCATTCAGCTCGTCAAGCTGGTCGCATACATCGTCATATGCTTCCCTGGCCGTCTCCGCCTTTTCTGCGGCAGAGGCAAACAAATCTGTGTTGTTCTTGAGAAGGGAGAACAGCGTGGCCAGTACGCTCACGATGGAGAGGATCATCATAGCAGGCTGGGTACTCCACATCAGTTTCATGCTGTCGGAGAAGCTAAGGCTAGTCTTCTTGAGCTTATCCATAGCATTATTTGCTGCATATACTGCAATAACCTCTGCTAACGCCTCATCGCTTACTTTTCCCATAGCGTTGGCGGCAAGAAATTGTGCAATCGTCAATCTATCGGTAGCATCAGTTTCTAAGTTTTCCACTATCGTAGCTTCTAGTTCGGCCATTCTCTTTTTATCTGTTGTATCTATGCCAGTTAATTTCGCAACTCCCATCGCAACCTCTGCGGCAGTTAGCTCCGCAGTAGATGTAATCCCTAACATGGTTTGTTCTACCTGCGACTTTTGAGCATCTGACAGTCCCATTGTGGACATAACAAGCTGTTGCTGTGTTGTGCTGGCTCCGGCCAAAGCCTGAGAATAGGCTACTACGTTACTGGTATTCCAGCCGAGACCGTCCATAAAGAACCCATTGAGGTTATTGCTATCTCCTGTCAATCCTTGTACCGATGTCAGTAATGTTTTGAAGGTCAAATCTTTATGCAAGATAACCGGTCTTGCTGATGTTATTGACATCGAATATAGGGCGTGATATAATTAACCGAGGTGATTGATATATGGCAATTATTAGCTGCCCGGAATGTGGCGGTTCTGTTTCGTCTCTCGCTGCTGCTTGCCCTCATTGTGGCTATGGAGTTGCTGAACATATAGCGAGAGAGAAGGAGCGCGAAAATTTACATCCAGAAATAAAACGCCTTCTCGACAAGGTAATACCTTGCGAATTTACCGTTCCGCCCCCGCGAGCAAAGGTGTGTATTAAATGTTGCTCCGATCAGGCGAAAGGGTTTTGCGAACATGACGGTGTGAAGTACCCGTTAGTTGAAGTTGATTTTCCAGAATACTTCCCGCGTTCAGATTTTGGTGTTCGGCTATATATGCAAAAGCATTGTGTTGCTCCAAGAAATATAGGGGACACAGACAGCGTAGAGTATCAGGAACAAATGGATATGCTCGACGACTTATCTAGTAAGCTTCGTTCCTACCCACACCCGCCAGACCCAAGCTGGTTCGGAAAATCAAAGACGCAAGTTAAAGCAGAAACAAAAGCAGCTTATAAAGCCATGTTGCAATCAAAACCCAACACCCCCAAGTGTCCCGCCTGCGGTTCCACCAATATATCCAAAATATCCACGGCTACCCGTGCAGCCCATGGCTTTGCCTTCGGTCTGTTCAGCAGCACCGCCCGCTCCCAGTTCAAGTGCAACGCCTGCGGATATAAATGGTGATATAGCCTTTGCTGGTCAGGGCGGCTGACCCTGTATCATTTTTACCGCTGATGCGGCTGATTTGGAATACCCCTTGACGATCTGTGTCAATATCGTCTGACCAGACCGCCCCGGCATTATACTCTCTGAGCGTTCTGCCCCGTGCGCCATCATGCTGTGCGGGGCAGCTTCGTTGCGGATTCCTTGCGGTTCCCGTCCGAGAATGATCCAAACTCGGAGCCTTATAAAAGGCCAGTTTCGCCGGTTTTGCCAATGCTCCCTTGCTGGCAGCACGCTTACGCCGCCAGCTCGTTCCGTGTCACCACCAGAGCATATGTGGGCACCTTCATATTGAAACCCGTCATTTTGGGTCTACCCACAGATTTAAATGCTTTCGTAAAACTGGCGATCATCGTTGGTATCGCTATCGTTCCAAGCGTACCGAATCTGTTCACCAGCGTATCCAACACTTCAGCAAATGTAAGTAATCTAAGGAGCGAGTAATATGAAAATAAAACCATTATATCGCGGGATTGTCGGCACGTTTTTAATGCTGATCCTGGGTTCCATGTACGCATGGAGCTACTTTAAGGTGTCCCTGGGCGGGGCCTACCCTGCCTGGAGCCAGACACAGCTTACCCTGAACTTCACCATTTTGATGATCTGCTTCTGCCTGGGCGGGCTGCTGGCCGGGAGTGTGCTGGGGCGGATGAGAAAGCAGGCCCAGGTATGCCTGGCGGCGCTGCTGGTAGGGGGCGGCTTTTTGGGCGTCTCCCTGCTGCCGGAGGCCCCCGGCCCGGCCCTGGTGCAGCTCTACCTCTGCTACGGCGTGCTGACGGGCCTTGGCACGGGCATTGCCTACAACGCGGTGCTGGCCAGCATTCAGCCCTGGTTCCCCCAGGCCGCCGGGCTTATCTCCGGGGTTTTGCTGATGGGAATGGGCTTCGGCTCCCTGCTTTTGGGGAGCCTTGCCTCCGCCGCATTGAAGGTGCTGTCCCTTTCCGTGACCTTCCGACTGTTCGGCCTTGGCACCCTGGCACTTCTGCTGGTATGCGCCCCGGTCATCCGGCCTCCCAGGCCGGATGAGCTGCCCGGCCAGGCCGAAAACGGCCCCGCCGCCCCGGAGATCCGCTCCTACAGGACGGCGGAAATGCTCCGGCGGCCCACCTTCTGGCTGTACTTTATATGGAACATCATGCTCTCCGCCGGGGGGGATGCTGGTCATCAATTCCGCCTCCTCCATCTCTTTGTTTTACGGGCTGAGCGCCGTCATTGGCCTGGTGGTGTCCGTGTTTAACGGCCTGGGGCGGCTGGCCATTGGGGGCTGCATGGATCGCCTGGGGTGGAAGAAAACCATGTATCTCAATAACGGGATCCTCCTCTGCTCCGGGGTTCTTCTCCTGCTGGGAGACCGGGCGGAGGCCGGGCTTGTCGTCCTGGCGGGTATGCTGGCCATGGGCGTCTGCTACGGGGGCGGTATTACCATCTCCGCGTCCCTGATCCGCTCCCCGTACGGCCCGGAGCATTACGCCGCGAATTTCTCTGTCTGCAACCTCTGCGTCATTCCCGCCTCCATTCTCGGCCCCATGATCTCCGCCTGTTTGCAGGACGGCTCCGGCGCCTATCTCTCCACCTTCGTGATGGTGCTGGTCATCGGCCTGGCGGCCCTGGTGCTGAACCTGTTCATCCGCAGGCCCTGAGGGGGCGCGGGGCAGGCAAAAATCATTGACAAACGGCAAAAAAAGAGTATAATAAATTGGCTTGACCGTCGGTCAGGCAAAATTCCTTGCTCCTGAGGAGATATCAGGGGCCAAATGACCAAAAGGAGGTGCTAAAATGGCAAAGACAAGCGAAAAGTACGAGTGTATGTATATCATCAATCCCAACCTGGAGGAGGCGGACCGCACCGCCCTGGTGGAGAAGTTCCGTGCGCTTGTGGAGCAGTATGGCACAGTCGATGAGATGGAGGTTCGTGAAAAGCAGAAGCTGGCTTACGAAATCAACTACATCGGCGAGGGCTATTACGTTCTCATCAAGTTCACCAGCGACCCGTCCTTCCCGGCGGAGCTGGACCGTGTGCTTGGCATCACGGACGGCATCATGCGTAGCCTGATCACCCTGCGGGTGGACTGAGCGAAGGTAGCCTTATATGCTCAACCACATTGACCTGATGGGCCGCCTGACCCGCGACCCGGAGCTGCGTTACACCCAGTCCAACACCCCGGTGGCTACCTTTACCCTGGCGGTGGATCGGGACTTCGCAGACAAGACCACCGGCCAGCGCCCCACCGACTTTATCGAGTGCGTGGCCTGGCGGCAGACAGGGGAATTTGTCTCCAAGTATTTTTCCAAGGGCAGCATGGCCGCCGTCTCAGGTCGGCTGCAAATTCGAGACTGGACGGATCGGGAGGGGAACAAGCGCCGCTCTGCGGAGGTCGTGGTGGACAACGTCTACTTCGGCGAGAGCAAGCGGCGGGACAGCGCCCCCCAGACCGGTGGCTATAACGCCAACGGCGGTTATAACAGTAATAACAATAACGCTGGCGGCTACAATAACAACAGCTACAGCGGCGGGGGCTATAACCGTTCCGCTGCCCCGTCTTATGGCGCGTCCTCACCCACCGGCGGCAGCGCCTTTTCGGAGCTGGACGACGGGGACGGGGAACTGCCCTTCTAAAAATCATTTGGAATGAAAAGCTGTGCTTTTCATTCCAAATGAGGGGGGGTGCGGCCTGTGCGCGCACTGCACGCGCTAAGAGCCGTGTTTCGCACGGTTCGCGTTTTACGGAAGATTTGTTTAAAAAGGAGGATAGCATATGCCTTACGATAGAGATAATCGGAGCGCTAAGCCCCGGAAGCGCAGAAAGGTATGCCAGTTCTGCGTGGACAAGATGACCCATGTGGACTACAAGGATACCGCCCGTCTGCGGAAGTATCTGTCTGAGCGGGGGAAGATCCTGCCCCGCCGTACCACCGGCACCTGCGCTATGCACCAGCGCCAGCTCGCCGAGGCCATCAAACGGGCCCGGCAAATCGCACTGCTGCCCTATGTAGCCGATTAATCACGATAAAAAGTCCTGTCAAAACCACGGTTTTGACAGGGCTTTTTCGTATATATGGAGCATCGGCCCGCAGATAATGCACAAACCGCCGCCTCGTTTATGCGTTGGCAAAAACCGCCGCCGCTGCATAGCATGGCGGGAGGTGGTAAGTATGGATTTTACCTTTTTGGGGGCTGACCCCCGGTTTTTGTATTTGCGGAGACGGCTGGAGAGGGACGGCCACTCGGTTGTGGCGGAGGGGGGCAATATTATCGCGCCCCCGGCGATGCGGATCGGGGTTCCCTACTGGGAGGATGAGATCTACGCCATTGAAAACGCCGCCCTGACGGCGGAGGGGGCCTTGGAGCTGCTGATGCGCCGGTCAAGCCGGGCCATGATGGGGGCGGAGGCCCTGGTGGCAGGGTATGGCCGGATCGGGCGGTTTTTGGCGGGGATGCTGTCCTCCCTGGGGGTTCATGTCACCGTGGCGGCCAGGAGCCGCAGCGACAGAGCCGCCGCCAGGGCGGTGGGCTGCCGGGCCGTGCCGCTGACGGCCATGCCCCGGAAGGCTGACATTGTGGTAAACACCATCCCCGCCCCGGTGCTTTCCGGGGACTACGGCGGGGCGCTGTGCCTGGAGCTTGCCAGCGCGCCGGGGGGCTGGGCCGACGGCGCCCCTGTTTTGAAGGCCCCGGGGCTGCCCGGCCTGTACGCCCCCAAGGCCGCCGCCGATGTGATGGCCGAGGCCGTGTACCGCGTGCTGGAGGAGGAAGACCATGGAGAATCATAAGCTGCGCCTGGGGCTGGCCCTGACAGGATCCTACTGCTCCTTCGGAAAGCTGGCCCAGGTGCTGCCCGCCCTGTGCGGACAGTTTAAGGTATACCCTATTTTCAGCGAAAACGCCCAAAAGGACAGCCGCTTCGGCCCCGGCGGGGACTGGCTGGCCCTGCTGGAGCGGGAGAGCGGCCAGCGGGCCGTGACCACCCTTTTTGACGCGGAGCCTCTTGGCCCCGGGAACGTCATTGACGTGCTGGCCATCGTCCCCTGCACCGGGAACACATTGGGGAAGCTGGCCCACGGCATCACGGACACCGCCGTCACCATGGCCGCCAAGGGCCACCTGCGAAACGGCAAGCCCCTGGTGATCGGCGTGTCCACCAACGACGGCCTGGGAGCCTCGGCGGAGAGCATCGGGCGGCTGCTGAACCGGAAGAACATTTATTTCGTCCCCTTCCGTCAGGACGACCCCGCCGCCAAGCCCGCCTCCCTGAGCTGCGACTACGGGCAGATCGCCGCCGCCGTGGAGGCCGCCGCCGCAGGCCGCCAGCTACAGCCCTTGCTGGCATAAGAAAAAACCGCAAAGGCCCAGGCCCTTGCGGAAAAGGAGGATATCGGGAGGAATGCTGCGCCGTAAACCAACGCCCCTGCGCGCTCAAGCGGTAATAATTACAGTAAAGGAGTTTTCTTGGTATGATAAGAAAGCATTAAGAGGAGAAAGGGGAGTCACATAAAGTGTTTTTGGCCCATATACAGGGGCGGTGGCCGGCGATAGAAGGCGACACGGCTCCCGGCCCGTATCGTCTCCTTATTAACAGTTTACACATTTTTTGGCTCCCGTCAAGACTTTTTTTGTAAATTAACCAATAAATAAACGTAAAGGGCGGAAACCCTTTACGTTTATTATGGTGGATTACATTTTTTTCGATTTTACCACTCGGCTACCGGGGGGATCTCGCCGTTTTCAATATAATAGGCGGCGAAGTCCTCGTAGCCGTAGGCGCCCATGGAGATGAGCATCTCAAAGGGCATGGTGGACTCATCGTAACCGGCCTCGTGGACGGAATCCAGGGCGGCGGAGAACTCCTCATAGAACTCGTCCCCCTCGATGAGCTGGCTACGCATATACTCGATGTACAGGTCGAAGATGTCCACATTGGCCTCGGTCTCGCCGGAGGCGGTGACGACGGTGGGCTCGTTGGTCTCGCCGGAGGCGGTGACGACGGTGGGCTCGTTGGTCTCGCCGTTTACATTGGCGGAGGCGGCCACGATGACGGGCTGGACATACTCGGCATAGGCGGTCTCGTAGCTGGACCAGCTATTGCCGGCGGCCCACAGGCCGGACTCGTTCATGATCCACTCGATGGAGCCATAGGTGTCCTCGGAATACTCCGGGGCGGCCACGGTCTCGTCGATGTAGTTGGCCTCGTACTCGCCCACATACTCGCCGCCGTTGTAGACGTTGATGGTGACGTCGCACTCCCCGTCCTTGATGACCTCGCCGGTGAACACAGCGCCCTCGTAGAGGTTCACTTCCACGACGCCGCCCTCATAGCAGTAGATGTCGCCGGTCAGCTCGGTATCCCACAGGTTCACATACACCTTGCCGGCACCCATGCCGTTTTCATACTCCACCTGGATGGCGTAGTCCGCAGAGCAGGCGGAGGTGTCGCAGTTGATGATATAGTGGGTGGTGACGCCGCCCTGCTCATGGATGATGGCGTTGTCCACCGCCTCGTAGGTGCAGTCGAAGCTGAAGGTGGTGTCGCCGGAGGCGTTTTCAGGGGAGGGCATGGCCTGGTGGCCGTCGAAGATCTCCGGGCCGTACAGGGAGCAGTCCTTCAGCACCACCACGCTGTTGTTGTGGGCGTTCATAACAGTCTCGGACTTGTTGGTGTGCAGGACGCAGTCCTCCAGCACGAAGATGGAGGAACCGGCGGCGTAGATGGCGCCGGAGCCGGTGGTGTTGGACTCGCAGTAGGTGTTGGTGACTTTAAAGAAGCCGCCGCCGAAGTCCGTGGACAGCACGGAGGAGGAGCCGCCGTTGGTGCGAAGGACGCAGTTGTCCACAATGAAGGTGCCGCCGAAGGTGGCGTCCAGAGCGTGGCCCTGGGAGTTATTGGTGATGACGGTGGAATCGGTGATGGTGATGGTGGAGCCGTTGGCGGCAAACACGCCATTGGAGGTGGAGCCGCTGGCGGACAGCACGGTCACGTCAGTCAGGTCAACGGTGGTCTCCTCGCCGTTTGCCAGGACACCGGCGGACATGCCGAACTTGCTGCCGTACTCGTTGGTGGTGTCAGACTGCCACTCGTCCTCGGTCAGGATCCCGTCCCCGTCCGCGTCGAAATACTCGCCGCTGATGAAGCCGTAGGACAGGAAGACCTGATCCTCAAAGGACACGGACGCGCCGTCCTCCACATAGGCGGCGGAAGCGCCCCGGATGCTCTCGCTCACGATGGCGTCCGCCAGGGGGTACACGTCCACATTGCCGTAGAAGGCGTAGGCGGTGCCCTCCTCAATGGTCTTGAGGTAGCCGTCCACCGTCACCACGGGGACATAACCCTCCGGGGCGGCGAGAGAGCTGTTCTCGTCGATGGTCAGGCGGCTGAGGTGCATGGCCTCCGTCACCTCGTAGACCTCGTCCACCAGGTCAAGGAAGCTGTCGCTGTCAGCCAGCGCTGCGGTGCCAAGGCCAAGGCACAGGGCCACAGCCAAGAGCAGGGATAGGATGCGTTTTCTCATTTTGTTTCTCCTTCAATAATATATATTTGGCGCCCTCCGACGCCTGGGTTACAATAGAATTAGGACAGGGCGGTCTCCAGGGCGGCCAGAACCGCCCGCTCTATGGCCTCCGGCCCGCCTGACAGCACGGCCCCGGCGGCAGCGGCGTGGCCTCCCCCACCGACAGACCGCAGGATGTCCCCCGCATTCGCGGAGCCATCTGTCCGCAGGGAGACCTTCCAGGTGCCGTCCTCCAGCTCCCGCAGGAGCAGGCCGTATTTCACCCCCTCCGGCACCATGGTCAGAAGGGAGATCTTGTCCATGTCGTCCTCCCCCGCCCCGCAGCGATGAATGGCCGCCAGGGGAAGGGTCATAACGCATACATCCTTTTTCGGGAACTCCATGGAGCCAAAGAGAAAGGATTCCAGCCCCAGCCGGGGGGCGGACTTGGTCTCGAACAGAGACCGGGTCAGGGCCGCCGTGTCAAAGCCCTGGTCATACAGCCGGGAGGCGATATACAGCGTCCTCGGGGTGGTGTCCGCCGTGCGAAAGCCGTTGGTGTCTGTGGCCAGGGCCACATATAAAGCCTCCGCCATAGCCGGGGACAGGGAAACGCCCATTTCCTCCAGCACCAGGTAGACAAGCTCTCCGGCGGCGGCGCTGTCACCCTCCAAAAGGGTGGCCCTCGCGCAGCCGCTGTTGGTGCCGTGGTGGTCGATGGAAAGGTCTGTCCTATCCGCCATAGCCCCCCAGCCGGGGGGATACTGGCCGGGGCCGGGGGTGTCCACCGCGACGACAAAGGCGGGGACAAAATCCGCCGGGGCGAAGTAGGGGGTCATATATTTTTCATACCGCCCCATGGACGGGGGATTTTTTGCCAGAAACGCCCGCTTTCCCATGGCCCGCAGGCCCAGGCACAGGGCGCAGCCGCTGCCCGCGGCGTCCCCATCGGGGCGGATGTGGGTGATGATCAGCACGTCCTCCGCTGCCCGGAGCAGGGCGGCGGCCTGGTCAATATTGCACAAATGCACTGGGGTTCACTCCTAAGAATATTATCCATATTGTAACACGATGTTTATTTATAATCAATCTTTTTTTATCAAACCGGCCAAAGAAATGGAAAGTTCCTGTTGAGTCCCGGGGCCGGGAATGATACAATAAGGGCCAGAAGCATTATGAACCGGCCCGAAAAATGGGCCGAAAAGGAGCTGCACCATGAAAAGATTTTTTGCCCTGCTGCTGGGGCTGCTGATGATTTTCTCCCTGTCCGTACCGGCCCTGGCCGTCACGGAGGAGGAGCGGGAGGCCCTGCTGCTTGAGGCGGGCCTGGCCGCCCTGGACGCCTGCGTGGAGGAGGACATGACCGACCTGGAAAAGCTGACGGCCCTCCACGACTGGATGTGCCTGAACGTGGATTACGGGGCCACCCTCCGCAGCCAGACGGCCTACGGCGCCCTGGTGGAGGGGTCGGCGGTCTGCACCGGGTACGCGGCGGGGTTCGCCTACCTGGCGGAGCTGGCGGGGCTGGAGGGAGTGGCTACCTACAGCCAGAGCATGGATCACGCCTGGATCCTCGTCACCCTGGACGGCGTCCGCTACTTCTCCGACTGCACCTGGGACGACGGGAAAAACGCCAAAATGGGCCTGATCCGCCACCTGTACTTCCTCTTTGACCAGGAAAACGCCGGGGACACCGGCCATTACGGCTGGGACAGCGGGGAATCGGTTCCCGGCGGCGAGCTGGAAGAGGCCCCCTGGCTGGCGGCCATGACCCGGGTCATCTTCTACGGGGACTACTGCTATTACATCGACGCGGACTTTCAGCTCTGGCGCTGTGACCGGGCCACCTGGGAGACGGAGCTTCTTCTCGCCATGGAGGAGCGCTGGCCCATTTGGGAGGAGGCGGGCAGCTACCGCACAGGGCTGTATTCCGGGCTGATCCTGCTGGAGGACAGGCTCTATTTCAGCACCCCCTATGAAATATGCTCCGTTGACCTAGAGGGACAGGATCTGACCGTGGAGCTGACGGCGGACACCGCCGAGGGGGTCATATACGGCCTGGACGTGCGGGAGGGTACCCTGACCTGCTCCATCGCCACGGAGCCGGACGCGGTTCTCTACCAGGTGGTGGACAGCGGCATTTCCGCCGTGGGGGCCTGGGGCTATGCCTGGCCGGAGGAGACCGCCTCCGGCGACCCGGCAGCCGCCGCCTCCGGCGATACAGAGGAGGGCTGACCATGGACAGACCCTATCCCAAGCTGACCGTCACCCCCAAGGGGGAGCGGGCGCTGCGGGGCGGCCACCCCTGGGTGTACGCCGCCGAGATAACAGAGGACGAGGACGGCTGGCAGACCGGGGACATTGTGGACGTGTATTCCCAAAAGGGCCGGTGGCTGGGGGCGGGCTACGGCAGCCACACCTCCAAAATACAGGTGCGGCTCCTGTCCCGGAACACCAACGACCGCTTTGATGAGGGGTTTTACCGCCGCCGGATCCACTACGCCGTGGAATACCGGCGGATGGTGATGGGCGCCCATTTCCCCGCCTGCCGCCTGGTGTTCGGGGAGGCGGATCAGCTCCCCGGCCTGACCGTTGACCGCTATAACGACGTGCTGGTGACAGAGGTGCTGTGCGCCGGGACTGACCGGGTGAAGGGCCTTCTCTACCCCCTGCTGATGGACGAGCTGGGGGGCCAGGTCTCCGCCGTCTATGAGCGCAGCGACAGCCCCCTCCGGCATAAGGAGGGGCTGCCCCCCTATGTGGGCTGGGCCGTGGGCCAGGCCTCCGGCCATACGGTCATCACCCAAAACGGCATACGCTTTAACGTGGACTATATAAACGGCCAGAAAACCGGCTTTTTTCTCGATCAGCTCGCCAACCGGCGGGCGGTGATGGAGCTTTCCCAGGGCCGGACGGTGCTAGACTGCTTCACCCACACCGGGGGCTTCGCCCTTCACGCCGCCATGGGCGGGGCCGCCTCCGTCACGGCGGTGGATGTGTCCCAGACCGCCCTGGACACCGCCGGGGAAAACGCCGCCCTGAACGGCTTGGAGAATATTCAGTTTCTCCGGGAGGACGTGTTCCGCCTGCTGACCGCCATGGGCCAGCAGGGGGGCCGGGGGCCTTACGACCTGATCATTCTGGATCCCCCGGCCTTCACCAAGGGCCGGGACACGGTGGACGGGGCCTACCGGGGCTACAAACAGATAAACCTGCGTGCCATGAAGCTGCTGCCTCGCGGGGGACTGCTGGCCACCTGCTCCTGCTCCCACTTTATGACGGAGGAAAAATTCCGCCAGATGCTTGCCTCCGCCGCCAAAGACGCCGCCGTCAGCCTCCGCCAGGTCTTCACAGGCCGCCAGGCCCCCGACCGCCCCATCCTCTGGGGCGTCCCGGAGACGGATTATCTCAAGTTTTATATTTTCCAGGTGGTGTAAAAGCCCTTACCGGCGCAAAATTCGCTTTCAGGGGGTATGTTATGATGAATAACCTTTATCTTATGTCAGGAAAAAGGCGCTGCCAGCCAAGGAATACCATTATGAGTACGAGGATGAGCTGCAGCGGCTGATTGAAAACAATCCCCAGCTCGTCTCCTGGGAATCGGAGGGCATGGAGCTTATTCTGGTGCAGCGGGAATTTACCGTCTCGGACGATTTTGGTATGTCCCTGGATCACCTGTTTGTGAACCAAAACGGCGTGCCGGTTCTCGTGGAGGTCAAACGCGCCGTTGACACCAGGATCCGCCGCGAGGTGGTGGCCCAGGTTCTGGATTACGCCGCCTGCGCGTCGGCGTGGGACGCCAATTTCCTGCGCCAGCTATTCCAGGAGGCCAACAGCGACAACGAAGAGGTTCTGGAACAGTACGACACAGACGAGTTTTGGGACACGGTCGCGACCAATCTGAGGGCCGAACGGCTGATGCTGGTGTTTGCCGCGGACAAAATCCCGTCCCGGCTTCAAAGCATTATCGAGTTTCTCAACCGAAACCTCAGCGGCATTCAGGTTTACGGGGTGGAGATCCGCCAGTTTCAGGCGAACGATTCCGCCCTTGTGTCCTCCACCGTGGTGACAAGCCCTCCTGTGGAGACCAGTCCATCCCCTCGTTCGGTCAAGAAAAGCTGGTCTGCCAAAACCTTGCTTGAATATACGGCGGAGACCTGCGGCAAGCCGGTGGCGGCGGTCTGTGAGGCGCTGATTCATTACGCCGATGGGCTTGGCTTTAACAACAGCTTCGGCAAAAGTGCCGTCCGGCCTACCTTTTTGTCAAAACGACCAGATGGGTATTGGTTTTTCCAAATTTTCTTCACCGTGTCCAATATACCAGACCTCGCTGTCCACATAGAAAATTTCACCACGAAGCTGGATGCGGGAGTAACCGCTGACGAATTTAGGAGCATTTTTACGGACAGGCTCAGCATAGAAAGCCGGTATATACATCTGACAAATGAATTTATAAATATCGACCTCCAAGCCTTCACAGACGCTGACAGGCTGAGGGACTTTATGAGCATAATGACGGCATTGCTGGAAAAAGGCGGCTTCATTTCCGGCTAGTCCGTTGCGCCCTTTGTCTGCATCAGACAGCATAGAATCACCAGATACAGATTGAAAAGATGGACAAACTGTGCTATGCTGCCAGTATATGATACTTTTGTAACCGATTCGATGGCTTTCCCCCGGTGCGGGGGAGGGGATGGGAGGAACCTATGAAAGACGACGATTTCCATTTTGACCCGGACGATGAGGATTTTTGGAAGGATGCGTTCGCGGACAGCGGACTGGAGGATATAGATTGGAGCCAGGAGGAGAGCTATCCGCCCCGGCGGGCGTCCCGCGCCCAGCAGGAGCAGTCCAGCCGCCAGTCCTCCCGTTCCTCACGGGAGCAGCCCAGCCGCCAAGGCTCCCGCTCCACGCGGGAGCAGCCCAGCCGCCAAGGCTCCCGCTCCACGCGGGAGCAGCCCAGCCGCCAGTCCTCCCGTTCCTCACGGGAGCAGGCCAGCCGCCAAGGCTCCCGTTCCCCGCAGGAGCAGGCCAGGCGTCAGCCTCCCCGCTCCTCACAGGAGGGAAGCCAGGCCAGCCGCAGCCGCGCCCCCAGCTCCGGCGGCAGCCGGAGACCGGCAGGTCAGGGGGGGCAGTCCAGCCGTCCCCGCGCCTCCGGCCAGCCCAGCCGCGCCGCCGGCTACGACCAGCGGGGGCAGCGCCGCCCCCAGGGGGATCGCTCCGGGCGCTCCTATGAGGATCAGGCCAGATCCAGAAGCTATAACAGCCGCCGCCGTCGGCAGAGGCGAAACGTCCCCCTGATCGTGCTGGCCGTGGTGCTGGCCGTGGGCATGGTGGTGGCCGGGTGGCAGCTCATCTCCATTTTGCTCAACTATCAGCGGGATCGCTCCGCCTACAACGACCTGGCCGCCAACGCCATCTCCGCCCTTGCGGAGACCGAGGATGAAACCGTCACAGACACGACGGAAGCTCAGGAGACCGAGGAAAGCGACAGCAGCTATGTCCCCATTATTGTGGACTGGGAATATCTGGAATCCATTAACACAGACATCGTGGGCTGGCTGTACTGCCCGGACACGGTGATCAACTACCCGGTGGTGCAGGCCAGCGACAACGAGTATTACCTGAAGCGGGGCTTCAACGGGGAGAGCAACACCTCCGGCACCCTGTTTGCGGATGTCAGCTCGGTGATGGGCATTAATATGTGCAACTTTATCGTCTACGGCCACAACATGAAGGACGGATCTATGCTGGGTACCATCGAGGGCTATGTGGATCAGAGCTATTACGAGGAGCATCCGGTCATGTACTATCTGACCCCCACCGAGACCTATCGGATAGACCTGATCGCCGCCCACATCGTGGAGTCCACCCTGGACAATTACCCCGGCTATTTTGACAGCACGACGGACTATCAGACATATCTGAACAAGATCACCTCCGCCTCCCTGTTCGCCACCAACGCCACCGTCAGCACGGATTATCAGCTCATCACCCTGTCCACCTGCGACTATTCCTCCAGCTACAACGACCCCCGCTTCCTCCTCCACGGTCTGCTGGTGCCAATAGAATAAGTCATTTGGGATGAAAAGGGTGCTGCTGGTGTTTGGTACCAGGCCGGAGGCGGTGAAGATGTGTCCGCTGGCTTTGGAGCTGCGGCGGCGGGGGGCGGTGCGGCCTGTGGTGTGCGCGACGGGGCAGCACCGGCGGCTGCTGCGGGACGTGCTGGAGATCTTTCAGGTGACGCCGGACTATGACCTGGCCCTGATGGAGCGGGAGCAGTCCCTGGAGGGGCTGACCGCCGCCTGTCTCACGGCCCTGGGGCCGGTGCTGGAAAAGGAATCCCCCGACCTGGTGCTGGTGCATGGGGACACCACCACCGCCCTGGCGGCGGCCATGGCCGCCTTTTACCGCCATATCCCGGTGGGCCATGTGGAGGCGGGCCTCCGCACCGGGGATCTGGCCGCCCCCTTCCCGGAGGAATTTAACCGCCGGACGGTGGACATGGTGAGCCAATATGCCTTCGCCCCCACGGCGGAGGCCAGGGAGAATCTGCTGGGGGAAGGCTTCCCCGGCAGCCGGATATGGGTGACGGGGAACACCGGCATAGACGCCCTGCAATACACCCTCCGGCAGGACTGCACCGACCCGGCGCTGGATTTTCTGGCAGGGGGCGTTCCCGTAGTGCTGACCCTCCACCGGCGGGAGAGCCTGGGCCGCCCTATGGAGGAGACCCTGGCCGCCGTCCGAACTCTGGCGGCGGATATGCCGGGGCTGCGGATCCTATGCCCCGTCCACCCCAACCCCCAGGTGCGGAAGACGGTATACGCGGCCCTGGCCGGGCAGGAGAACATCCGCCTGACGGAGCCGATGGATACGGTAACGTTCCACCACGCCCTGGCCGGGGCGCGGCTGATTTTGACCGACTCCGGCGGGGTACAGGAGGAGGCGGCGGCCCTGGGTGTCCCGGCCCTGGTGCTGCGGGAAAAGACCGAGAGGCCGGAGGGCATACAGGCCGGGGGCCTGCTGCTGGCCGGGCGGGGCCGGGAGGCGGTGTATACCCAATGCCGC
The DNA here is from genome assembly GCA_021200935.1 of Oscillospiraceae bacterium. Lineage (GTDB taxonomy): Bacteria > Bacillota > Clostridia > Oscillospirales > Oscillospiraceae > CAJOIG01. Next base: position 5,974 of record JAJQFY010000058.1, on the reverse strand, counting down.
CGTCTGCTGGAGGAGGAGAGCGCCTGGCAGGCCATGCGAAACCGTCCCAATCCCTACGGCGACGGCCACGCCTCCCGGCGCATCGCGGAGGTATTAGAACAATTTTGATATTTTTAGTTCGAATCCGGCAACACCCGTCACGTTTGTGACGGGTTTGTAATTTTCGTAAGAAAATCTTAAATATTATTGGGTTTACAACCCCATCCGCCGGGTGCTATCATGGAACACAGGAACCCGCCTCACAGGGCGGGGAAGCACTATATCCATGGGCCGACGACGCGGCCCGGAGAAGGAGGAACCCATGAAAAGAGTTACTGCGGCCCTGTGCCTGTGCGCGCTGGCGCTGGGCCTGCTGGGGGGCTGCTCCGGCAGCAGTGGGGAGACCGCCTATGTGGAGTCCGTCTCCCTGATTACAGGCACCGGCTCCGTGGGCCTGGCGGATCGCTACGCCGGAAAGGTGGTAGCCGGGCAGACCGCAGAGGTGGAGCGGGACACGGAAAAGACCATCCTGGAGACCTATGTGGAGGAGGGGGACACGGTGCAGGCGGGGGATCTGCTGTTTTCCTACGACATGGAGGCCATGCAGCTATCCCTTGACAAGCTCTACCTGGAAAAGGAGAGCTACGAAAACACCATCACCGCCGCGGAGAGCGAGATCTCCGAGCTGGAGACCCAAAAGGCCAAGGCCAGCTCCAGCGACCAGCTCAGCTACACCCTGCAAATCAGCTCCAAGGAGGCGGACGTCCGGGAGGCGGAATATAACATTGCCCTGAAGGAGCGGGAGATCGCCGCCATGGAGGCGGATATGGAAAACACGGAAATCACCGCCCCCATCGCTGGCCGGGTGATGAGCATTGCGGAGGAGGGCAGCTCCGACAGCTATTACTCCGACAGCTCCGCCGGAACCACCTATATCACCATCATGGATGTCACCACCCTGCGGGTGGAGGGGAACATCAACGAGATGAACGCCTACGCCCTGACAGAGGGCATGGCCGTCACCATCCGCTCCCGGGTGGACGAGAGCCAGACCTGGTCGGGAACCATCACCTCCATCGACTGGGAAAACCCCGTCACCAACGATAACGACAGCTACTATTATATCTACTCAGACGACATGACCACCTCCAGCAAGTACCCCTTCTATATCGAGCTGGCGGACACGGAGGGCCTGCTGCTGGGCCAGCACGTCTATATCGAGCCGTCCACAGGGGACGGCGGGAGCGGCTCCGGCCTGATGCTCCCCTCCTATTACATCACCGGCGGGGCGGAAAACGCCTATGTCTGGGCGGCCAATGATAAAGACAAGCTGGAAAAGCGCTCCGTCACCCTGGGCGCTTATGACGCAGACACGGACTGCTATGAGATCCTCTCCGGCCTGGACGGGTCGGATTATATCGCCTTCCCGGACGACAGCCTTTCCGAGGGGATGACAGTGGAGAAATACGACGAGGACAGCTTCTCTGACGACGAGGTCGTCGTTTCCGTGGGATGAGGTGGCCGCCATGCTGCTTGAAATGAAAAACATCTGCAAGGATTTCCCCCAGGGGGGCGAGACGGTACACGTCTTAAAGCGGGTGAATCTCTCCATCGAGCAGGGGGATTACCTGGCCATTATGGGGCCTTCCGGCTCCGGCAAGACCACCCTTATGAACATCATCGGCTGCCTGGACGTTCCCACCAGCGGGACATATCGCCTGAACGGGGAGAACCTGGCCCAGGCCACGGACAACCGGCTGGCGGACGTGCGAAACTCCACCCTGGGCTTTGTGTTCCAGAGCTTTTACCTCCTCCCCAGCCTGACGGCCAGGGACAACGTGGCCCTGCCCCTGCTGTACGCCGGGGTCAGCAAGCGCACCCGCTCCCGCCGGGCGGCGGAGGCGCTGCGGATGGTGGGCCTTTCCGACCGCATAGACTTTCTGCCCACCCAGCTATCCGGCGGCCAGCAGCAGCGGGTGGCCATCGCCAGAGCCATGATAAACCGGCCCAAGCTGCTCCTGGCGGACGAACCAACCGGCGCCCTGGATTCCGCCTCCGGCCAGCAGGTCATGGATATTTTCGACGAGCTGCACGACCAGGGTACCACCATCGTGCTGATCACCCACGCCAAGGAGGTCGGTGAACGGGCCAGCCATATGCGGCGGATACTGGACGGGGTGCTTCTGCCGGAGGAGGGAGGCGAGCCGGATGCATAGAGCGAAGAAAAAATCCCACAAAAAGCTGATCATCAGCATTATCGCCGTGATCCTGGCTGTGGCCCTGCTGATTGGTATTTTGTTCGTCGTCCGCAACCGCACCGGCGGGGCGGTGAACGTCTACCCGGTCAGCCAGGTCTCCACCAGCGGCGACTATGCCTACGAGACAGAGACGGAGGGGGCCGTCACGGCGGACAAGATCCAGTCCGTGTATATCTCCTCCACCCAGCAGGTGACAGAGATCTATGTCACCGAGGGCCAGACCGTGGCCGTGGGCGACCCTATTCTGGCCTACGACACCACTCTCAGCCAGGTGGAGCTGGACAGAAAGGCCATTTCCGTCCAGCAGCTTGAGCTGGAGCTGGAAAGCGGGGAGAAAAATCTTTCCGACATTGGCAATTACGCCATCGGCTCCGGCGGGGGGTACAGTATCTCCACCGGCACCACCACCGGCAGCGTCACATCGGTCAGCGTCCCCTATTTCAAGGGGGGCAGCGGCACCGCCGACGACCCCTATGTCTGGCTGTGGAGCGACAGCATTGAGTACACCGACGCAGTGATACAAATGCTGGTAAATCCCCCCGTCCAGGAGGAGCCGGAGCCGACCCCCACCCCGGTTCCTACAGAGGAACCCCAGGAGACGGCGGAGCCGGATCCCACCGAGGAACCCCAGGAAACGGACGCTCCTGTGGAGACCGATATCCCTGTGGAAACCGATACCCCCGCAGAGACGGACACCCCGGCGGAGACGGACGTCCCCACAGAGACCGACGCCCCAGCGGAGACCGACGTCCCGGCGGAAACCGAGGCCCCGGCGGAGACCGACGTCCCGGCGGAGACGGAGGCCCCGGCGGAGACCGATACTCCGGCGGAGACGGAGGCCCCGGCGGAGACCGATACTCCGGAGCCGGAGGAGACCGGCGACGGGCGGGTCTATGTGGTGTTTGAGATTCGGGATTCCAATGCCCCCAAGGGAACCCTGACCCGCTGCTGGGAGATGGCCTTCCGGGAGGTGACAAGCACCACTGCCACCGGCACCGGCACCGATGCCGATACCGATACCGATACCGATATATCCGGCGGGGACGATACCGCCGCCCCGGAGGAGACGGGAGAGGCGGAGGATATAACGCCTGACACCGGGGAGGATACCGATCCCGGCGGAGACGGGGAGAACGTGAGCGGGGACGGCGAGGAAAGCGCCGACGGTGATCCCGGCGGCACGACCACAACCACCACCGTCACCGTTGCCAGCCAGTGGGTGTTCTCCATCATCGAGCCAAATTATGTCCCGGACGAGGAGGAGACCGACGAAGGGGAGGTGTACATCGACACCACGGTGTATTACACCGCCTCGGAGGTAGCCCAGCTCAAGCGGGAGAGCCAGCAGCGGATCGCCGACCTGAGCATTCAGCTCAAGGTGGCCCAGCTTGAATATGAGCAGCTCGAGTACGAGCTTTCAAACGGCGTGATATACGCCACCGTGGCCGGGACGGTGAAGACCGTCCGGGACCCGGACACCGCCCTGGCGGAGGACGCCCCGGTGGTGCTGGTCTCCGGCGGGGGCGGCTACTACGTCACCGGCGTGCTGGGGGAGTTCGACCTGGACACCATGGCCGTGGGCGACACGGTGACGATCTATAGCTGGCAGTCCGGGGAGGAGATCGAGGGAACCATTACGGAAATCTCTGAGTACCCCACAGAGAGCGACGAGTATTATTATTACACCGACGGCAACACCAACATTTCCAAGTACCCCTTTACCGTTATGGTCAGCGAGGACGCCAATCTCCGAGAGGGGGAGTATGTGAACATCTATCTCGCCAATTCCGGCTGGAACGACGACGGCTCCGTGTATCTCTCTAACCCCTTTATCCGCACAGAGGGGGGCAAGAGCTATATCTGGGCGGCGGCAGAGGACGGTACCCTGGAAAAGCGCTACGTCACCACAGGCATATCCCTTTGGGGGTACTATACCCAGATCACCGGCGGCCTGACGGAAGAGGATTATGTGGCCTTCCCCTACGGCAGGAGCCTGCGGGACGGGGCCAAGGTCAAGTACAACGAGGACACCGACTCGCTGTACGGCTACTGAGAGGGGAGGCGTTTGTAAAATGGCTGAAAATCTGGCCCTGGCCTTCCAGGGGATCTGGGCCCACAAGCTGCGGTCGTTTCTGACCATGCTGGGCATTATCATCGGCATTGCCTCCATCATCACCATCGTGTCCACCATTAAGGGTACCAACGAGCAGATCAAGGAAAACCTGATCGGCGCCGGGAACAACGCGGTGGTGCTGGAGCTGTATCAGGACGGGTACACCTATTATGTGGATTACAATGGCAGCCCGGAGGGGGTAATCCCCATCACGGAGGAGACCCGGCAGGCGCTGCTGGCCATCGACCATGTGGTCTCCGCCAGCCTTTACTACACCAGGGAGTATTATTATGCCGGGGTGTATTACCAGAACACCCAGTACACCGGGGGCTTCTACGGCGTGGACGAGTATTACCTGGACATCTATGGCTATCAGCTCTGCTATGGCCGGGGCTTTTTGCAGGAGGACTTCGACCAGTGCCGGAAGGTGGTCATTTTAGACGCCCAGGCCGCCGCCTCCCTGTCCGGCGGGGCATACCCCATCGGCAAGACCCTGGAAATTCAGGGGGAGCCGTTCACCGTCATCGGCGTGGTGGGGCAGTCCAGCGCCACGGAGCTGACCATCGAGACCCTCAGCGACTATTATACCTACGCGGACACCTCCGGCGGCAGTATGTTCATCCCCGACACGGACTGGGGCATTACCTTCCGCTTCGACGAGCCGCAGAAGGCGGTGCTTCAGGCCGCCAGCACCGACGACATGACCGCCATTGGCCAGGAGGCGGCGGAGCTTTTAACCAATTCCCAGACCGCCAGCGCGGACAGCTCCTTTTCCTATGAGAGCAACGACCTGATGGGGCAGGCCGAGGATCTCCAGGATCTTTCCAACGCCACCAACAAGCAGCTATTGTGGATCGCGGCCATCTCCCTGCTGGTGGGGGGCATCGGGGTGATGAACATTATGCTGGTGACGGTAACAGAGCGGACGCGGGAGATCGGCCTGAAAAAGGCCATCGGCGCCCGGAAAAAGCGGATCCTCTGGCAGTTTCTCACGGAGGCCGCCGCCCTGACCAGCATCGGCGGCATCGTGGGCGTGGCCGCCGGGGTCATCCTAAGCCGCCTGATCTCCACCATCATGGGAACCCCCACCGCCATCAGCCCCCCGGCGATTGTCATCGCCGTGCTGTTCTCCATGGTCATCGGCATCGTCTTCGGCATGATCCCCGCCGTAAAAGCAGCCAATCTGAACCCCATAGACGCCCTGAGACGGGAATAAAAGGAAAAGTTCCAGGCGGAACCGCATCTGCCTCACAGCATTAAGATGTATTTCTATAAAGGGCAACTTACACCTCTGCCCAGAGAACACAGTATGACTGAAGCTGATTTGTGGCGAATGAGCGACAGTTATGAAGAATGGGGATGATAAGCCCGGAATTATCGTAGCTGCAAACAAATTCGACTGCTTATGATTTTTGTAACTTGAAACCCTCTTCGTGGGCAGACAGATTACGGATAAGGAGGCCCTGGACATTTTGTCCAGGGCCACTCAGTTTGTCAAAGAAAGAGCTATTAAGTAAGGCAAGAACAGATGCAAGATGGCGAAAACGAGAAAAACAGTGAGAACCAGGGGGCAAAAAGGAGCATTTCCAGCTCCAGATTGCCAGCTTTTTTAGGTTCATGGCAG
>JAJQFY010000001.1 GCA_021200935.1 Oscillospiraceae bacterium | reverse complement strand
TTATTTTTGTTTTGAGTCATTCTCCCTCAATAATTTCAGGTCATTCCCAATAAGCAATCAATCAAATGTCTCAATGTACCCACATCTGACGGCTAACATATAGTTTAGCACTTTTCCATAGGATGTCAATAGATTTTTCCGCCTCGTCACATTTTTGTGAACTATCCCCCACCCTGGGGGCGGGTGGGGGTTGTGCAATGTGACAAGGCGCCGCGTCTGCGGTACGCGGCGGCTTATTTGAGCCGGTCGTCGTACACCGCACGGTCGCCGCCGATGAATTTGGGGCGGACGCGGGCGGCCAGAACCATGGCCTGGCCGATTCGGTTCTGCTCCAGGCGAACAGGAACGGCCACCTCCCGGAGGTGCATACCAATCAGGGTGCCGCCAATGTCCAGCCCGGCGTCGGCCCGGATATGCTCCAGCACCACAGGGTGCTCAAAGCCGCGATAGGCGGCGGTGGCAAAGCTGCCCCCTGCCTTGGGCTGCGGCACCACGTTCACCATCGGCAGATGAGACAGCCCCGTCGGCGGGCGGTCTATGACGATGGCCCGGTTCAAATGCTCGCAGCATTGAGCGGCCAGAAACAGCCCCAGGGGAGTCAGCACCGACTGCACACCCTCAAACAGGGCCTGGCCAATCTCCGGCGCGGAAAAGCTGCCGATGCGGTGGCCTGTCACCTCGCTGGTGCTGCACCCCACCACCACAATCTGGCCGGGGGTCAGCCCCGCCGCCTGGACAAGCTCCTTCATTGCTGCCGCCGCCTGGGCCTTATATTCCTCAATTTCTGTCATATTCCATGCCTCCTATTCCGCGTCAGGACGCCGGAGGATACTGCCCCCCGGCCAGACGCCGCAAAAGCCCGGTCAGGGGCTTTAAAAATATACCGCACATCAGGGCGTTGCCGACCAGGTGGAGCAGGTCATAGGGAATCCCCGCAATCCAATAGGCAAAGGCCATCTGCCAGCCGCCGATGAAAAAATACGGAATGGCGCACAGCGCCCCAAAGCACAGCCCATACATGGCCCCCGCCACCGTCCAGATAATCCAGGAGGTGTTCCGCCGCAGCAGGTACACTGCCAGCACCAGCAGAGGCCATATGTAAAGATAGCTGATAAACCACATCCCCAGGCCGTACAGCAGCCCCTGGAGCAGCACGAAGATGCAGCAGGGGTAGAGGGCCTTCAGCCCATACACCATGGTTGTACACATCAGAAGCATTGTGACAGGCTCAATGTTCGGCAAAAAGGCCATAAGCTGCTTGCTGGCCACCAGCAGCGCCCCGATCAGGCTCAGGGACACCAGCTCCCGCAGGGAGAGCTTACTCATAAATATAGAGGTAGAAGTCGTAGACGTCGCCGTCCGCAATGGGCTGGGTCTCCACTCCATAGAGTGCCATTTCCCCGTTGCAGTTATACATCCAGTACTGCCCGATGGAGGAATCCGCCTCCTCGCCGTCCACCACGGTGACGAACAGGCCGTAATCGCTGCTCTCGCCCTCCAGAAGGCCCATGTCCTCCACAGCGGCATACAGGTACTCCTCCTGGGTGTCCACGTCGAAGGTCGCCACCGTGCCGTCGGAATGCTCCACATTGATGGTGATGTCCTTCACGCCCTCCAGGGCCTTGGGGCCGAAGGACGCCCAGCAAATCACCACCGCCAGCACCACCACGATGCAGACGGCCAGCACGATAAGGGTTGTTTTTTTCTGGCTGCTCTTTTTGTTTTCCATGTTCTCTCTCCGATTACAAGAATTTGCGGCTCCAATCGCCGCAGTCCCTATTTTAGTCGGTTTTTCCAAAAATGGCAACAGTTATTTTACGCAAACCATAAAAAGCGCGGGCCGCGCCCGCGCACACCCCTGCCTTCCTGCCTTATGTTCCCTCAAAGCCGACCATCAGCCCGCCCCGCTCGGCGTAAAAGCTGCACAGCGCGGTGCAGGGGTGGATGGAGATGTCGCATTTTCCAAAGCGCTTGGTAATCTGCTCCGCCAGCTCCTCCGCCGCCGACAGGTTCTGGCAGCGGGCAATGCGGAGCTTACCGCCGGTGAAGCCGTATTTTTCCAGCTCCTCTATAATGGCGTGGAAGGTGCGCTTCCAGCCCCGGCCATTGTGGAGCATTTGAAGGGTTCCCTCCTCGCTGGCCGCGCCCAGCACACGAATCCCCAAAAGCCCCGCCAGCGCCGCCACCGTATGGCTGACCCGGCCATTGTTCGCCAGATTCTTCATGGATTCCAGGGCAAAAAACAGGTGGGTATGGCGGCTGTACTCCCGCACGGCGGCCTCGGTCTCCTCAAAGCTCTGCCCCGCCTCGGTCAGCTCCTGTATTTTCTCCATAATCAGCACCATTTCCGGGCCGGTGGACAGGGTGTCCAGCACCATGACCTTGGCCGCCGGGAAAAGCTCCTTATACTCCTCCCGGGCCTGGGCCGCCATGGAATAGCTGCCGGACAGGGAGCTGGTGATGGTGAGGGCAAAGATCTCCTCCGCCCCCTGAAAGGCGTCCAGCCACTCCGACACATTGGGACAGGAGGTGCCGGACTTCCCCTTATATTCCTGGAGGTCATCCAGCATTCCAGACAAATCAAGGCTGGCGTCATCCACATACTCCCGCTCCCCCGCAATGATTTTCAGCGGAACGGATACAAAGTCCATCCCCTCCCACGCCAGCATATTGGCAGAGGAATCAGACACAATCCTGCGATTCATTGGAAAAACCTCCCAAACAAAATTACATTACCTGTTTTTTAAAACCAGATATTGCAATCATAGCAGTTTTGTCACAGCATGTCAACCAGTTTTCAAGTCTATATTATGAAGTTTTTGAAAACAATAGAAAAAGGGGCTGAATCAAACAGTCCGTTTGATTCAGCCCCCCGGCATCAGCGGTTAAAGAAGCTGTCGAAGTAGTCGTCCCGTCCGTTCCGGCTTGTGGGCGG
>JAJQFY010000007.1 GCA_021200935.1 Oscillospiraceae bacterium | reverse complement strand
GCCCCCAATGCGGCATACGCCCGCCCCCTGGGAGGTGAAGCCGGTGATACGGGCCTCATGTATATCATTTTTTCTCAGTTCGTTCATCATATACGGAATTTTACCACATCTTAGGAGAAAATCCACCGCCTTTCCCGAAAAAAACCCAAAAAGGGGAAATATTATCCCGTGAAAAGCTATTGCATACGGAAATAAAGTATGTTATACTGCTTGTAACTTTTGTTACCATGCTTACTAAAAGGTTACAACCTAGAGTTATAAGGACGTGAGCGAAATGAAACGAAGGATTTATGTGTGCTTGTGTCTTGTGCTGCTGGCGGGGGTGCTGATGATGCCCACCCTGGCGGTGGAGCCGCCGATGGCAGTCACCCTGGAGGAGCCGGAGAAATCGGCTCCAGAGGCCGCAGAGGCGGAGGAGGATGCGGACGCGGCGGAGAGCGTGGAGGCAGACGCGGAGGAGAGCGCGGAGGCGGACAGCGAGGCGGAGTCGGCGAAGAGCGCGGTGGCGGAGCCGGCGGAGAGCCAGGCGGTCAGCGCCGACAACGCTGCGGCGGACGACCCCCAGTGTTGGGTCATGAACCATGCGGATCCCTACGCCACCGCCTTCCTCCTGGCGGCCAGCGGGGCCTCCCACGATGACTTCACCACCCGCGCCCTGCAGGACGAGACCCTGTACCTGGGCATTGATGTGTCAGAGTTCCAGGGAACCATCGACTGGGCGGCGGTGGCGGCGGACGGGATCGATTTTGTCATCATCCGGGCCGCCTACCGGGGGGTCAGCACCGGCACCCTGGGTACGGACAGGAGCTTTGTCACCAACATTACCGGGGCCCTGGCCGCCGGGCTGGAGGTGGGAGTGTATGTGTACTCCCAGGCCATCACCGAGGAGGAGGGCCGGGAGGAGGCACAGTACCTGATCGACCTGGTGTCGGGGTATGATATTACGCTTCCCCTGGTCATCGACTATGAGTATTACTCCGGCAGCAGCGGCCTGGGGGGACGGCTGTACAACGCCAACCTGAGCAGGCAGGAGGCCACAGATATATGCAACGCCTTCTGCGATGCCGTGGAGGCGGCGGGCTATGACAGCATGGTCTACGCCAATGCCTCCATGCTCAACAGCAGCCTTTACGCCGACCAGCTTGGCCGGGTGTGGCTTGCCCATTATACCAAGGAAACCAGCTATTCCGGGGACTATGAATACTGGCAGTGTTCCTCCTCCGGGGCAGTGGACGGCATTTCCACCCTGGTAGACCTGAATTTCTGGTTCAAGCCCAACGGCTTCTCATCCTCCTGGGCTGGCGGCTCCGACTCAGGAAGCTCTGGGACGGAGGATTCCGGCTCCGGCAGCTCCGGGACGACCACCAGCAGCCCCTTTACCGACGTGGAGGAGGACGACTGGTATTACAGCGTGGTGATAGAGGCGTATAACGGGGGCGTGGTAAAGGGGATTACCTCCACCACCTTCTGCCCCAACAACACGGCGACCCGCGGCCAGGTTGTCACCATGATTTACCGCATGATGGGCGAGCCGGAGGCCACCGGCACCACGGCCTTTACGGATCTGACCCAGGATTATTATAAGGACGCGGTGTCCTGGGCGGCGGCGAACCAGGTGGTTCAGGGGGTCAGCGAGACCTCCTTCGCGCCGAACAATACCATCACCCGGCAGGATTTGGTGACGATGCTCTATCGCCTGGCGGGAAGCCCCTCCGTCAGCGGGAGCCTGAGCGCCTACACCGACGGGAGTTCCGTGCGGTCCTATGCCCAGGACGCCATGGTCTGGGCGGTGGAAAAGGGCATTATCCAGGGCTACAGCGCTGACAACACCCTGCGCCCTGCCAACGCCGCCACCCGTGCGGAGGTCTGCGCCATCCTGGTGCGGTACCTGGCGCTGTAAACAGGCTTGTTGGGGACTTCCATTTTACGGGGATTTGTAGTATAATAAAACATTCATAAAAGCATACTAAAGAGAAATTCTTTTCATGGAGAATCACGATGGATGAGCTTGAAAAAATCAAAAATATGACCCCGGAGGAGCAGCAGGCGTATCTGGAACAGCTCCAGGCCTGTGAGCATGACTGCTCCACCTGCTCCCAGGAGTGCGGAGCCAGGGTGAAAAAACCGGCCAAGGTTGTGGTGGTCATCACCGGCGGCAAGGGCGGCACGGGCAAGAGCGTGGTGTCCGTCCTGCTGGCGAAGGCCCTTTTAAAGCAGGGGATATCCGTGGCCGTGCTGGACGCGGACGTGGCCTGCCCCACGGTTCCTGCCCTGCTGGGGATGAAGGAGCCGGTTTTGGGGGATATGCCGGAGCTGGCCCCTGTGCCGGGGCCTGGGGGCTTCGGCGTGGTGAGCATGGGGCTGATTTCCGAGGACCCGATGGAGCCGGTGCTGTGGCCGGGGAAGGACATAGCAAAGCTGGCCGTCTGGCTTTTAAAGGACACCAACTGGCCTGAAGACCTGGACGTGCTGCTGATTGATATGCCCTCCGGGGCGGGGGACGTTCCCCTGGAATACTACACCACCATGCCTCTGGATTACGCGCTGGCGGTGGGGGAGCCGGGGGAGCTGTCCTCCGGCGCGCTGCGGCGGGCCATTAATCTGGCGGATATGCTCCGGGTGCCGGTTATGGGCATTGTGGAGAATTTCGCCCAGGAGGACATGAACCTTCCCGCCTCCTGCGAGACCATCCCGGTGGTGGCCTCCATGCCCTACGACCCTGCCCTGTACCGGGCGGCCAGCGAGGGAAAGCTGGGGGATTATGAGACCGACAGCCTGGACTATCTGGCGCGGGCCATCGGCGAGCTGAGGTAAGCCATGCGGAGAAACGGATTTGTGACGGGCCTTCTCTATGTGCTGATGGTCTTTCTGGCGGTGGGCCTGGGGGTGCTGATATTTTTCAATTACCAGGCGAACACCGAGCAGATGGCGGAAATC
>JAJQFY010000136.1 GCA_021200935.1 Oscillospiraceae bacterium | reverse complement strand
TGGTGGGCGTGGTGGGTTCCGCCTGGGCAGCGGCGACAAAGGCAATGGCGTAGGTGGAGAATTTGTCTGTCTCAAAGGTGACGGTGTCGGGGTTTGTGTCCAAATCCGCCAGCATCTCCGCCTTGCCGTCGTGCAGGCGAATCACGCAGTAGCTGCCCTCCGTGTCGGCGTCCTGCTTGACGCTGGCCGGGATGGGAACCGTAACCGTTACCATGTTGCCGTCGGTGTCTGTGATGACCTCGTGAAGCTGGTTGTCCACGTACTTGGCCAGGTTGATGTCAAAATAGCAGATGGCAGCGGGGGTGTCCATAACAGCCAGAATGGCGGCCTTCTCCGCCTCGGAAATGGTGGCGGTCACGTCGTCCACGGACAGGACAAAGTCAATGACGATGGCGTTGTCGGCCAGCTTTATCTGCTCCTCCAGGGTCAGCAGGGGGCTGAAATCTGCGGTCACGCCGTCGGAGGCCCCGCCGCTGACGATTACGCTGGCGCTGCCCGCTGTGGGGGTGTCCGCCGTGCGCTCTACCATAAAGGTCAGCTCCTTGTTGTTGGCGGCCTCGCCGTTGGCTATGTTCATGGTGCGGGTGATGGTCTCCGTGTCCCATGTCACCAGGGAGTAGTTCTCCTCGCCGCCGATGGTGTTGGTGATGTAACCGGCGTGGGCGTAGGTGAAGGCCAGGGTGTAGGTTTCGGAGCTTTGCGCGCTGTAGGAGACGGTGCTGGTGATGGAATCGCCGGGGACAAGATAGAACTCCGTCTCGCCCTTGGAGTGGTCATGGCCGAAGAAGAACATAATGTCCATGCCGTACTCCGTGGCGTATTGATTGAGCAGCTTCACCATGTCGGCGGACATATCCACGTTGTAGTCGTTGCTGCCGCTCCAGCCGTCCAGAACGTGCAGGCCCGCGTGGGCGGAGATGACCACAAGCTGCCCCTGGTAATCCTGGCTCAGGTTCTCCAGGAAGGCTTCAAGCTGGGGCAGAACCCCGGCGTAGCTGTAGGAGCCGTCCGCCTGGGCCAGCGCCTCGTAGTTGATGCCGAAAACCACAAGACCGGTGTTGGCGGCGCTGGAGCCTACCTCCTCGCTGTTGTAGGCGCTGTCGTAAATGACGCCTACGCCGTCCTCCTCAAAGTCCGCCGTGTCCGCCAGATTGGCGTCCGCCGTGGCGGCGGAGGCGGCTATGCTGTTGTCGTGGTTGCCGGAGACGAACACGATGTCCAGGCCGCCGACCTGGGCGGTGATGGCGGCGATATAGTTCATCAGGGTGGTGTTCACGGCGTCCTCGCTGTCGCCGGTGTAATAGCCGTTGGCCCAGTCGCCGGTGCATATGATGAGGGCGGGAACCAGGCCGCCGTAGATGGTGATGGTGTCGTTGATGGCGACGCCCACGTTTGTGAAGGTCTCATGCACGTCGGAGAAGGTGATGAAGGAGTTTTCCTTCACGCCGGTGCATACGATGAAGGAGACCTTGCTGGAGTCGATGCTGTGCTTGACAGGCTCGCCGGTTTCCTCGTCCCGGACGTTGCAGTATGCCTCGCAGTAGACCGTGTAAACCCCCGCGCTTTTGCCCTGGAGCATATCGGCGGTCAGGGTGCTGGAAACGGTCACGCCCGGCTCGCAGGCGTTCTTGGTGGGTTCGGTGACGGCCTCCCCGTCCACATACCAGATGAAGTATATGCCGGTGGCGGCTGAACCCTCAGGAAGCTGGGCGGCAATGGTGTATTCCGGGGCGGCGTAGCCGGAACCGGCGTATACATAGCCCACAGCCTCCGGCTGGGTGACGATGACAGGAGCGTCCTCGTCCGCCTCGGTGGTGGAGGAATCCGGGGGTGCGCCCTTGCTGGGGGCGGCGGAGCCGGTATAGACCGCCACAAACGCGGCGGCTGCCGCGTCGCTGCTGACGGCAATGCCGTCTGCGGACGCGCCGGAGATGTAATAGGTGGTCTCGCCGTCCACATAGGCCAGGACGCCGCTGTTATATGTCCAGTGGCCGCTTGCGGCGGAGGCGTGGCCCAGTGCGCCGTTTTCAATGACCAGATAAGCCACAGTCCCCGGAGGATCCTCCACGGACAGGGTGAAGCCCCCGTCCACGGTTGTGGCCTCCAGATAGTTGGCGGTGGTGACGGTCAGACCGGCTTCGGTCACAGCCGCTGCCGTGACGGAGACGGAACCCCGCTCAATGCCGAAGCTGTAGCCGTTCACTGCGAAGGACACGTTGCCTGTGACCGTTTCGCTGGGGGTATAGGTCAGGGAGGAGCCGCTGTCCCCGCCGGTGCCGGAATCGCCCGGGCCGGTGGACTCACCGCTGGAGCTGGTGCTTCCCAGGTCAGCGCCGGAGGTATAGATGACGTAGGTTGCAGCCAGGGAGGCATCTGTGCCGCAGGCAAAGCCTGTATCGGTGAGACCCCCGGCATAGTATTTGGTTCCCTGTTTGTCATAGGAAATCTGGCCGTCGCTTATAGTCCAGTTGCTGGCGGCGCTGGTACGGGTTGAGAGTGTTGTGTCGGTGTACAGCAGGTAAGCGCCGCTGTTTTCCAGGCTCACGCCGCTGTTGCCGCTGGCCGCCGTCCAGATAATGGATTCATCCGGGTTTGTAATATTAGTTTCCACAGCGACGATCGTGCCGCCATTGTTGCTGATGGCGTACAGGATTTCGCCGCTTTGGATGCCGATGATGTAATCCTGGCCGCTGACAAAGCCGATGGCCTGCTGATAGGTGACGGTGGAACCCTCATCCTCAGGTTCCTCCGCCGGGTCGCTGGGTTCGCTGTCGTCAGTGCCGTCGCCGGAGCCGGAGTCGTCACCAGAGCCGGTATCATCACCAGAGCCAGTGTCGTCACCAGAGCCGGTATCATCACCAGATCGACTCTGTGCACAAGACAAAGGTCTCATAAACAGATAAGACGATGGCGGGGATGGGCTGGGGGGTGGGGGGGGTGGTCGGCGG
>JAJQFY010000084.1 GCA_021200935.1 Oscillospiraceae bacterium | reverse complement strand
CGGCTACATAGGGGCGGAGGCTGTCCTGGCCGGGGATGCGCTTGAAAGTGACGTTTTCGGCGTAGAACACCCGGCTCAGGGCCTCTGGCAATATAGAGATGCCCAGTCCCGCGCCGACGGATAGAACCACCGCCTCCACCCGGTCATACTGATAGACCACATTGGGGGTGTACCCCCTGGCCCGGCAGATTTCCCGCACCCGCTCATACAGGGCGGGGCTGTCCGACGGGGCGATAGAGATGAACCGATCGTCCGTCAGGGCGGCGAAATCCAGGGGCCTCTCCGCCAGGGGGTGATTGGCCGGGAACACAACGCACAGGCTGTCGCTGTGGGTGACGACGTAATCATAGGTCTCGCCCACCGGCACCATCTCCAGGGCGGCGAAGTGGAAGTCGTATTTATTGTCGTTCATGGCGAGGCTTTGCTTCGGCCCGGATGTCACGTCGATGTCCACCGTAATGTCCGGGTACTTGGCGGCGAAGGCGGCCAGAGCCTCCGCCAGCACGGCGCTGGATGTAGTCAGGCTTGTGACGGCCAAATGGCCCGCCTTGCCCTGCTGGTCTTGCCGGAACTGAAACACCGCCTTGTCCGCCAGCTCCACAATTTCTATGGCCGCCGGGAGGAACCGCCGCCCCGCCTCCGTCAGCTCCACCTGATGGCGGCTGCGGAGAAACAGCTTCCCCCCAAGCTGCTTTTCCAGCTCCACAATATGATGGCTGATGAGCGGCTGCGTCACCCCGGAACGCCGGGCGGCCTCCGTGAAGTTTAAGGTCTGGGCCACGGATGTAAAGTAGCGAAGCTGTGTGATGTCCATCGTATGATACCCTCCGGAATGAATCGTGATAAATGATGTTTATTATGGAAAAAATATTTTTTATCTTACCATTGACAGGGGAATTTGTAAAGTGTATAGTTAAGGTGGAACGATAAGAATGTATCATTCTGACGATGCGGAGGTGAGCTATGGCGGAGCAGCGAGCGCGGGAACACGACAACGATGTGGAAATCGGCCCCCTGGGCAAAGAGGGGGACAAGCTGATGACCTCCATCCAGGCCGGGAACATGGTGGCCGTGGTTTCCGGCATGGAGATCATGTATACCTTTCTTTACAGAGGCCGGTACCAGTGCTTCATCCACAAGATGGAGGCGGAGGAGGGCCGACATAAGGACTGGGAGATAAACGAGCGCAACACGGCCATGCTGAAAAATCTTCCGGCGGCGGCGGATTATCTTTTCGAGATAAAATTCAAGCCCCACATGGACATGATGGGCGTCATGGTGGCGGCGGAGACCGGCATCATCCGCCTGATGGATATGCTGGGGACGCTTCCGGCGGAGGACACGGATTTCATGGCCCCATATGAGGAACAAGACAAGGAGGAACACGAATGAAAACATACCGCTTTTACTGCCGGAGTACCCGGCGGGGCTTTACCCAGTGGGCGGTGGCTGTGGAGGACGGTCAGGAGGTCTGCCGCATAGACCGGGACGTCCACATGGAGACGGTACGCCAGTTCCGGGAGCGGGCCGCTCAGGAGCTGGAGGCCAAGGGCTTTGCCCCGGCTCCCGGCCAGTACACACTGTAAAGGGGAGGAGAGGCATATGAATTACATATCCGTGCTGATTCAGAATATCGCCGGGCCGATGGGCCGGGTGCTGATCGGCAAGACGGCAGAGGGAACCTGGACGTTCCCCACAGGCCGCCAGCGCACCAATGAGACCGCCCAGGAGGCCTGTCAGCGCATTGCCTGGGAGACCCTTGGCATCAAGGTGAGCGTTGGCAAATGCACCATGGCGGGCCACAAGCGCCCCCGGGACGGCTATTCCGAGCATATTTTAAACGGCAACATCACCCACAACACCAACACCAGATGCGACTACCACAACTATTACGAGGCCGTGAACACCTGGCAGACCCAGCCGAAGAGCGACGCCTACAGCGAAATGCGCTGGGTGCATCCCTCCGAGCTGGGGAAGTACGACTTTGACGGGGACGACAAGAACTTCATGGCGAAGTACGACCCATGGGTGAATGGCCGCTACATCCCCGATGTGAGAATGTATTGAGAGGGGAGAGGGACATGAAAAAGTATATCTACGAGGCGGCGAAGACCCAGCGGGAAAAGCCCACCGAGCCGAACTATCTGTTCTGCACCCCGGCCCAGACCGCCGTTGTCGCGGCCAATGAGGCGGAGGCCAAGGCCCTGGCGGAGCGGCAGCTCCGGGACGAGTTTTACGGCTCCGGGGTGCTTCTTGGCGAGGCGAAGCTGGTGGCGTCCTATGACCTGGCCGTGGACTGGAGCTATGGCTATGACGACCAGCGCCGCAGCGGCCCCACCGGCGGAATCGGCGACCTGGTCGGGAACAACGTGATTCGATGAGGAGAGGGAGATATGGAGCTTACTAAAAAATATATTCTGCATCTGCCGGAGGGCCTTGTCACCATGACGAAGGAGGAGCTTTTCGCCAAGGTGAAGGAGGCGGTGAAAGACCACCCCAGCGAGCATATCAACGCCTTTCGCATCTGGTATGAGAGCTTTGAGGGCTGCGGTATGCCCCCCACGGATGTGTATGAGTGCATCATAGAGGCCATCCGCTCCATGCCGGAGGACTGGCAGGACATTGGCCCTATGCGCTGGGAGCGCTACGGCGTGGTTGACCCCAGCTTCCTGAACCTGCATTACGCCGTCGCCCAGAAGCGGGCGGACGCCCCCGGCGGCCCGGTGGAAATGCTTCAGCACCAGTTCCACATGGGCAAGCACTACCAGGGGCCGGACGGACGGGTCTTCTGGATTCCCGTTATTGAGGATTTTGATATGCGCTGCTTTGAGCGCAAGGATGGCAAGTATGTCGGAACGATGGTGGAAATTGACCCCCGCTCCGAGTATGCCCGCCAGATGGTAGAAGTAAAGTAAGATTAACTATTAAAAGTCAACCCCCAAAAGCGTGAATTGGAAGCTGCGTTTCT
>JAJQFY010000204.1 GCA_021200935.1 Oscillospiraceae bacterium | reverse complement strand
TGCTTTTTCCCCTGCTCCTGTCTCTGCTGCCAAGGCCCAAGGGACCGGTGCCTCTCGCCGTGCGGTTTTCCCTGCGGCTGATGGTCTGCGTCAGCGCCGTCAGCGAGCTGGTGGGCGTGACGAGGACGATTCTCGGCTCCACCACGGAGACCGCGGACATGAGCGTGGTCATTATGCGAACCGCCGCCGACCCCTACGCCATCCTGATCCTGACCGGCCTGCTGTTCATCCTGGCCCTGGTATTTCTGACAATGACGCTGGTGCTGGGGGAATGAGAATAGAAACAGAAAACACAACACCCCCGCGCCGATCGGCGCGGGGGTGACTTGCTGCGTTATGGGATGGGATTACCCGGCGTCTGTGTCACTGGAATCAGACGGGGTGGTGGCGTCGGTGCTGCTGCTGGAGGTATCCGCCGTGGGTGCTGCCGTGGGGGCGGCAGTGGCAGGCGCGTCGGTAGCGGTGGGGGCGGCGGTGGCCGTTGTGCTGGCCGTGGAGCCGCTGTTGTTATTGCTGCTGTTATTGGCGGTAGGCGCTGCCGTGGGGGTCGGGGTCTCTGTCGGCTCCGGGGTCTCTGTGGGAGAGGCTACCAGAATGCCGGAAATCAGGCCCGTGGTCTCGTCCAGCACCCCGTCTGTCACCTGGAACTGCACAAAGCTCAGGGCCTTGCTGCTGTCGGTGGTGACGGTGAACCGCAGGGTCTCGCTCAGACCGGCGGTGTCCGACGTCTCCTCAGTCTGAGCGGTCTCCTCAGTTTCCGTGGCTTCCGTGTCCTCTGTGACCTCGGCGGCCTCAGTGTCCTCGGTGATTTCCACGGCCTCAATGACCTCCGCGTCCACCAGGGCTTCCGCGGCCTCGGCAGTCTCAGCAGTCTCTCCATCCTCCGTGGTCTCTGTGTCAACCGGCTCCGCCGTGGTGTCGGCTGTGTCTGTTACCATGGCCATGGTCTCCACATAGTACACGGTGGAGTCCACCATATAGGTCAGGGTGGTCACTTCCTGTCCGTCCTCGGTGGTGATGGTCTCATACAGCCAGCGGGTGCGGACGTCGTTGTCGTCCAAAACCACGTTCAGGTTCTCTTCGTCCAGATTCAGATAGACGCCGTTGTTGGAGAGTGAATACCTGGTCTCGTCGCCGTAGGCATCTGCGGTGGCCGTCCAAAGCATACCCTCTACCACGTCGCCGGTCAGATAATAGATGCCGTCCGTGGTCATAGCCACATCCACGTCTACGGTGCGAAGCTCGGTGCCGTCGTAGTTGAGCAGAACGGAGGCGGTCTGGGAGCCGTCCTCGTTGGGTTCGTTTATTACGGCCAGAATGACGGTCTGCCCGTCCTCCATGGCGTTAAGCTGAACGGAAAGGCCCTCCTGCACAGTGCTGTATGTGCCGTAGTCTATAGGCTCCGGCGTAGGCTCCGGGGTGGCGGTGGGTTCCGGCGTTGCCGTAGGCTCCGGGGTGGCGGCAGGCTCCGGCTCGGAGCTTATCACCTGGAAGGCGAAGGGGGAGAGGCTGTCCGCCGGGAAGGAGACAGAGTGGTTCACAATAAGATAGGTGCCAATCAGCTCCCAGGTCCCGTCCGTATAGTGATAAACGGCCAGACCATCGTCGTTTGTGAAGCTGCTGTCCGTGATGGTGATGACCAGGGGATAGGAGGCATCCTTATTGCCGGTCCAGGTCAGGTCGAGCAGCAAAAGCTCCTCGTCCTCCTCCACCGTGTCCGGGCGATGGGTACTCTCCGTTACGGTGAGCTTCCCGGCCACCTCGTTGCCGCTGGAATCCTGGGCCGTAATGGTCGCGGAGATGCCCTCGGCGGTTTCCGCCACGTCGCTGCCGCCGCTCCACAAATCGGTGAACAGCACAAAGCACATCACGCCCACGGCCACAATGACCACGGCCAGGGCGGCGACGATGACCCACGTCCGCCAATGGGAATGTGAACGAGACTGCTCCTCGTATTCTTCATATTCCTCATAGTCGTTATAGCTATTATAGCTTTCATAGTCGGAATAATCTGTTCGAGGAGCTCTCGATTTGGATTTCGAGCGAGAGGGAGACTCGCTGCCCGGTGCTAAGTGTCGTCCAGACATAAAATCACTACCTTACTTTTAGGGTGAACCTATTATATACGACTCCGGCCAGGAATGCAACAAAAATTACAAAAAATTACGAATTGGTTAATATTTCAGGGCCGTGAAAAACTTTTTCAAAAAATTTTCCAGTTTTTTGAAAATCCTCTTGACATTGGGGTCGGGAATGAGTATAATTTAAAAGCTCGTGGCCGAGTAGTTCAGTCGGTTAGAACGCCGGCCTGTCACGCCGGAGGTCGAGGGTTCAAGTCCCTTCTCGGTCGCCAGCTGCTGTAGCTCAGTCGGTAGAGCGCGTCATTGGTAATGACGAGGTCGGCGGTCCGAATCCGCCCAGCAGCTCCATGAAAATCCCTTAAACCGTTGCGGTTTAAGGGATTTTCTTTTTTTTGGGGAATCATCACCTGGCAAAACTGTCAGCCAAAGCCAGCAAAAAGCACGCTGCTCGTTGCGGTTTAAAATAAACTTTCCTTTACTTTTGCCATCTGGTGTGGTATATTATATAGTAGCTTATTATAGAGAAGTGTAAGCAGCCGCGAGAGGCGGCGAGATTTTGGGATTTTTTACCAGCCGGAGAGACTGCCGGTGCGAGAAAGGCGATTTCCATGTTTTTGGACAAGATTTTTGGCAGCCACTCGGAGCGGGAGCTGAAAAAGCTCCAGCCCATTGTGGATCAAATAGAGGCCCTGGAGGATGAGTACAAGGCCCTGACAGATCAGCAGCTTCGGGCCAAGACGGATGAGTTCAAGGCCCGTCTGGCCCAGGGAGAGACCACGGACGACATCCTGCCGGAGGCGTTTGCCGCCGTGCGGGAGGCGGCGGATCGTGTGCTGGGTATGCGTCCCTTCCGGGTGCAGCTTCTGGGCGGCGTGGTGCTGCACCAGGGCCGCATCGCGGAGATGAAGACCGGCGAGGGCAAAACCCTGGTGGCCGTGCTTCCCAGCTATCTGAACGCCCTGGAGGGCGAGGGCGTCCACATCGTCACGGTGAACGACTACCTGGCCCGGCGCGACTCGGAGTGGATGGGAAAGGTACACCGCTTCATGGGCCTGACCGTGGGCCTGGTGGTTCACGGCCTGACCCGGGAGGAGCGGCAGGCGGCCTACAACGCGGACATCACCTACGGCACCAACAACGAGATGGGCTTCGACTACCTGCGGGACAACATGGCCCTGTACAAGAAGGACAGGGTGCAGCGGGGCCATTTCTACGCCATCGTGGACGAGGTGGATTCCGTCCTGATAGACGAGGCCAGAACCCCCCTGATCATCTCCGGGCGCGGGGATGAAAGCACCGACCTCTACAGCAAGGCGGACGAGTTTGTCCGCCGCCTGCGGAAGGGCGTGGTGGTCTCCGTGGAGGAGAAGGAGGAGTTTGAGGAGGCGGACGCGGACGCGGATTACCTGGTGGACGAAAAGGCCCGTACCGCCAGTCTGACCGCCAAGGGCATTGCCAAGGCGGAGCAGTATTTCGGCATCGAGAACCTGACCGATTTGGAAAACACCACCCTGACCCACCACATAAACCAGGCCATCAAGGCCCACGGCGTCATGAAGCGGGACATCGACTATGTGGTGAAGGACGGCCAGGTCATCATCGTGGACGAGTTTACAGGCCGTCTCATGCTGGGTCGTCGGTATTCCGAGGGCCTGCACCAGGCCATTGAGGCCAAGGAAGGGGCGGAGGTGCAGCGGGAGAACAAGACCCTTGCCACCATCACTTTCCAGAATTACTTCCGCCTGTACAACAAGCTCTCCGGCATGACCGGCACCGCCGCCACGGAGGAGGAGGAGTTTACCTCCATCTATAACCTGGACATCATCGAGATCCCCACCAACAAGCCCGTGGCCCGCATCGACAGCCCGGATGTGGTGTATAAAAACGAGGCCGGGAAAAACCGGGCCATCATCCAGCAGATTGTGGAATGCCACGCCAAGGGCCAGCCGGTGCTGGTGGGTACGGTCAGCATTGAGAAGAGCGAGTATCTCTCCGGCCTGCTGAAAAAGCAGGGCATCCCCCATAACGTGCTGAACGCCAAGCACCACGAGAAGGAGGCGGAGATCGTGGCCCAGGCCGGCAAGCTGGGGGCCGTGACCATCGCCACCAACATGGCCGGGCGCGGCACGGACATTATGCTGGGCGGCAACGCGGAATATCTGGCCCGGCAGGATCTGAAAAAGGCCGGGTACGAGGAATCCGTCATCGCGGAGGCCACTGGCTATGCGGACACGGAGGACGAGACCATCCTGGCCGCACGGGAGCTTTTTGCCCAGCGCATGGCCGCCCATAAGGAAGTCACCTCCGCCGAGGCGGAGAAGGTGCGCCAGGCCGGGGGCCTGTTCATCATCGGCACCGAGCGGCACGACGCCCGCCGGGTGGACAACCAGCTCCGTGGCCGTTCAGGCCGCCAGGGCGACCCCGGCCAGAGCCGGTTCTATGTGGCTATGACCGACGACGTCATGCGTCTGTTCGGCTCCGAGCGGGTGCTGAACATGATGGAGACCCTTGGGGTGACAGAGGACACTCCTATCGACAGCAAAATGGTCTCCAACGCCATCGAGCAGGCCCAGAAAACCGTGGAGAGCCGGAACTTCCAGGCCCGGAAGAACACCCTGGAATACGACGACGTGATGAACGTGCAGCGGAACATCATCTATGAAGAGCGGCGGAAGGTGCTGGATGGGGAGGATCTGAGCGAGTATATCCAGGGCATGATAAACGAGGTCATCCAGACCGAGGTGTCCAGCGGCTTCGGCGCCCTGGGCCACCCGGAGAGCGAGGCCCAGCTTGAGGAGGTTCTGGAGCCGTTTTACAAGACCTTCCTGACAAAGGGGCAGATCATCGTCCCCGACAAGGGGCTTCACGCTCTGACGGCGGAGGATCTGACCGGCAAGCTCCAGGGCATCGCCGCCCAGGTGTACGCCCGGCGGGAGGAGGAATTTGGCCTCATGCCCGACGGCACCAAGCTCATGCGGGAGCTGGAGCGGGTCATTATGCTCCGGGTGGTGGACGAGTACTGGATGGATCACATCGACGCCATGGACGACCTGCGCCGGGGCATCGGCCTGCGGGCCTACGGCAATATTAAGCCCGTGGACGCCTATAAGCAGGAGGGCTTCGATATGTTCGAGGCCATGATATCCGGCATCCGCCACGAGGTGGTGCGCCGCCTGTTCACCGTCCGGGTGCGGAAGGAGCAGAGCATCGAGCGCAAGGGCGTGGCCAAGGCCAACGCCAACAACGTGGGAGGCGACGCCTCCGTGAAGAAAAAGCCGGTGCGGAAGGCCAAAAAGCCGGGCCGGAACGATCCCTGTCCCTGCGGCAAGTGGAAGGCCGACGGCAGCCGCCCCTTGAAATACAAGGAGTGCTGTGGCCGGAACGAATAAGGTGTGCCTATGAACACGGCAGTGCAGGTAATTACCTCCCCGCTGCTGACCTGCCCCCACGGGTTTTCCACCCGCACCGGCGGCGTCAGCACCGGGATATTTGAGAGCCTGAACCTTGGCTCCGGTCGGGGTGAGAGCCTGGAAAATATAGAAAAAAACTGGGCCATTTTTGGCCGGGCCGTAGGGCTGGACACCAGCCGGTTCGTCTGTGGGCCGCAGGTGCATGGCGGCGAGGTTCGCATAGCGCGGTGGGAGGATGCCCATTCCGTGCGGGAGTCGGCCCCCTGGAAGCCCGGGGTGGACGGGTATGTGACAGATATCCCCGGCCTGCCCCTGGTGATTTTCACCGCCGACTGCGCCCCCCTGCTGCTCCATGACCCGGTGGCCGGTGTAGTGGGCGCGGCCCACTGCGGCTGGCGGGGTACGGCGGCGGATATGATGGCAAGCGTGGTGGGGAAAATGACCCTCCTGGGGGCCAGGCCGGAAAACATCCGGGCCGTCATCGGGCCGGGGATTCGCCAGTGCTGCTTTCAAACCGGGCCGGAGGTGCCGGAGGCCCTGGGCCGTATGCTGGGCGGGGACACAGAAGGTCTGTTCCGCCCGGATCAGGAGCCGGGGAAATTCCGGGTAGACCTGCCCGGCGCGGTGGCCCGGCGGCTGGGGCAGCTCGGCCTTGCGCCGGAGCATATCGGCCAGACCGGCCAGTGTACCATGTGCCAGCCGGAGCGCTTTTGGAGCCACCGCTCCATGGGAAACGCCAGAGGCTCCCAGGCCAATATCATCGCCCTATAGGAGACCATGAACAAGAAAACGCTGAAAATACTATCCCTGGCCCTGGCGCTGCTGCTGTGCCTGGGGGGATGCGGGGTGTTCACCCTGACGGAGGAGGAGCAGGCGGAGATCGCGGAGGACGACGCGGAGGTCATCGTCGGCTCCAGCGGCGGTCAGGCCCTGGTGACGACCTACGCGGCGGACGATGTGTTCTCCCTGAACAGCGTGCCGGACGCCTCCTTCAACCCCTATGAGACCACCAGCGCCTGGAACCAGGTGGTGGGGATGCTGGTGTATGAGACCCTGGTGTCCACGGACGGGAATTTTGCCGCCTCCCCCAACCTGATTACCGCCTGGTCAACGGAGGACGGCCTGACCTGGACCTTTTCTGTGGACACCACCCGGAAGTTTCACGACGGGGGAGACATGACCGCCTACGACGCGGTGTACTCCATCACCCAGGCTATGACCTACGGCAGCCGGTACGCCAACCGCTTTGTCCATGTGACAGGCGTGGGGGTGGTGGATTCCCAGACCTTCACGGTTACGCTGAACGAGGCGAACTACCGCTTTTACGAGCTGCTGAACATCCCCTGCATTGAGTACGGCACAGCCTATGAGGAGCTGCCCCCCGGCACCGGGCCGTATATGTTCAGCGAGGACGGGAGCTGCCTGGAGCTGTTTGAGGACTACCCCCTGGCGGACGAGATGCCGGTGGACACTATTTATTTAAAGGAATACACGGCGGCGGTGGATATTCTCCAGGCCTTTGAGGACTCCTACATCGACCTGGTCATCAATAACCCCACCGGCATGGCCAGCCTTGGCTATTCCAGCACCAATATCACCAAGTACGTAGACACCACCAATATGCACTACCTGGGCTATAATATGTCCAGCACGATTTTCAGCCAGCTTGGCTTCCGGGTGGCCATGACCTACGCGGTGGATCGGGCCACCATCGTCTCCGACTGTATGCAGAGCGCGGCGGTGGCGGCGGCCCTGCCTGTCCACCCCAACAGCTCCCTGTACCAGACGGATATAGCGGACGCTATGGCCTATTCGGAGGAGGGCTTTCTCACGGCCCTGGAAAACGCCGGAGCCTCGGACGCGGACGGGGACGGGGCGCTGGAGATCAACGGCCAGGACGTGACCATTAACTTCATTGTCTGCTCAGACAGCGCCGCCAAGGTGTCCGCCGCCCGGCTGATCGCGGAGCAGCTCCGCAGCGTGGGCTTCACCGTGAACCTGCGGGAGCTGAACTATGAGGATTTCGCGTCCAACCTGGAGGCCGGGAACTTTGACCTGTATTACGGCGAGGTAAAAATCTGCAACGACTGGGACATCAGCGTTCTGGTGGACAGCGGCGGCTCCATTAACTACGGCGGGGTGTCGGACGCCTATTTAGCCGCCTATCTGACCGGCTTTTTGGGCGCGGATGAGGACACCGTGGAGGAGGCCGCCTCCGTCTATTACCAGTACCTGGCCCAGACCGCCCCGATTACGGTGGTTTGCTTTGAAAAGAGCGAGGTGCTGTACCACCGGGGGGTAATATCCGGGCTGAACCCAACCCAGGATAACATTTTCTATAATATCCAGGACTGGACCATCGACCTGGGAACAGACGACGACACAGAGGAAACCGTTGAGGAACAAAAATAAGGAAAGGGGATGCGTGGAATGACAGACAGAGACCTACTCAACATGGCGCGGGAGGCGGCGAAGAATGCCTATGTACCCTATTCCCACTTCCCGGTGGGGGCGGCGCTGGAGTGCGCCGACGGCACGGTCTTTACCGGCTGCAACGTGGAAAACAGCGCCCTTGGCTCCACCATATGCGCGGAGCGCACGGCCATCGTCAAGGCGGTCAGCGAGGGCTACCGCCATTTCGTCCGCATGGCCGTCTACGGAGAGGGGGAGACCTACTGTATGCCCTGCGGCGCCTGCCGCCAGGTTATGCAGGAATTTGCCGGGGAGGACGACATGGAAATCCTCTGCACCCGCTCCGGGGGCCGCTACGTCAGCTATAAGCTGAGCAAGCTGATGCCGTACCCGTTTGAGATGTAAAGGCGGTTTGCGGGGCAAAAAGCGTGGAACACACGGAACCGTGGACAGAATTGGAAAAATATTTGATATTTATGAAAATCCCCCCTTGACAGGAGAGGGGATTTTTGTTATCTTATTCGAGGCGCGCCTCCGACGGGAGAGCTGCGCCGTGCGCTGAACCGGGAGATTGCGCCGACGGGCGGTAACTTCCGGGGAGCAGTCCGGGGGCGGAAACGCCCTGGAATCGGGCGGAACCGGCTTTCCGGCACCGCGTATATCGCTTGCAAACACCGGCCCTGCCGGTCTGTTTTTTGGAGCAAGGTCTGATACGCACGGAACGGTGTACGGAAAACCAGTCACCGTGCGGGAAAACGTAAAACTCGTACAAATGGAGGAAAATCAATGGCATCAAACAAAATGATCCGCATTCGTCTCAAAGCCTATGACCATCAGCTCATCGACAAGGCCGCCGAGACCATCGTGGAGACAGCCAAGCGCACCGACGCGACCGTCTCCGGCCCCATTCCCCTGCCCACCAAGAAAGAGGTGGTGACAATCCTGCGCGCCGTCCATAAATATAAGGACAGCCGGGAGCAGTTCGAGCGCCGCACCCATAAGCGGCTGATTGACATTCTCAACCCCACCCAGAAGACAGTGGAGGCCCTGATGAGCCTGGAGCTGCCCGCGGGCGTTGAGATTGAGATCAAGCTCTGAACGATACTATTATATTAATCCCTTCCCCGGATGGGGATTTCAGCCACAGCCTGCAATCTTCAGGCAGGCGGGTCACGTTGCGCGGACGCCGTTACCGTTCGCCCAACCAATAACCGAAGGAGGAAAGCAATAGCAATGAAGAAAGCCATTATCGGCAAAAAGGTCGGCATGACGCAGATCTTTGACGAGACGGGCAAGGTCGTACCTGTCACGGTCATCGAGGCGGGCCCCTGTGTGGTGGCCCAGAAGAAGACCGCTGACAAGGAGGGCTATGACGCCGTCCAGCTCGGCTTCGAGGACGTTGCCGAGAAAAAGCTCACCAAGCCGGAGCAGGGCCATCTGGCCAAGGCCGGTGTTGAGCCGAAAAAACACCTGCACGAGTTCCGTCTGGATGACGCCGCTTCCATGAACGTGGGCGACGTGGTCAAGGCGGACACCTTCGCCGAAGGCGACCATGTGGACGTCACCGGCATCAGCAAGGGCAAAGGCTACGCCGGCGTTATCAAGCGCTGGGGCGCCCAGCGCACTCCTACCAGCCACGGCGGCGGCCCTGTCCACCGTCACGCCGGTTCCATGGGTTCGTCCACCGATCCCTCCCGTATCTTCAAGGGAAAGATCGGCGCCGGTCACATGGGTGTGGAGCAGGTCACAGTCCAGAATCTGGACGTGGTGAAGGTTGACCCGGAGCTGAACATGATCGTGCTTCGGGGCGCGGTGCCCGGCCCCAAGGGCGGCATCGTCTATATCAAGTCCACTGTCAAGACCATCGCAGAGAAGCACGCGGCCACCGCCGTGAGCGTCAACCCCCAGAAGGCTTCCGGGCGCAACCCGCAGAAGGCTTCCGCACGCAGTCACTAATAGAAAGGAGAGAACGAAATGCCAAAAGCGAAATTGGTCAATATGGCCGGACAGCAGATCGGCGAGTACGATCTCTCCGAGGCCGTGTTCGGCATCGAGCCGAATGGCCCTGTGCTGCATGAGAGCGTGGTCAACTACCTGGCCAACCAGCGGCAGGGTACCCAGAGCACCCTCACCAAAGGGGAGGTCTCCTATACCACCAAAAAGCCCTGGCGTCAGAAGGGTACTGGCCGGGCCCGGGCTGGCTATGCCGGCGCCCCCGAGTGGCGTCACGGCGGCGTGGCCTTCGCCCCCAAGCCCCGGGATTACAGCTACCGTCTGAACAAGAAGACCAAGCGTCTGGCCCTCAAGAGCGCCCTGTCCAGCAAGGCCGCCGACAGCGCCATCGTTGTGGTGGACGGGCTGCACCTGGACGAGATCAAAACCAAGAGCTTTGTGAGCTTCCTGGCCAACGCCGGAATCTCCGGCAAGGCCCTGGTGGTCACAAAGGACGTGGATGAGACGGTTCTGAAATCCGCCCGGAACATCGAGGGCGTGTCCGTCACCACCGCCACCATCCTGTCCCCCTATACCATTCTCTGCGGCGGCACCCTTGTGGTGGACAAAGCAGCCATTGAGAAAATTGAGGAGGTGTTCGCCTGATGAGGACCGCCTATGACATCATCATCAGCCCGGTGATCACCGAGCAGTCCATGGAAGACCTGGACATCAAGAAATACGCCTTCCGCGTGGCGCTGGACGCCAACAAGATCGAGATCAAGAAGGCTGTGGAGGAGATCTTCGGCGTGACTGTTATCAAGGTCACGACCACCCATATGCGGGGCAAAAAGCGCCGCCAGGGCCGTTATCCTGAGGGCCGCAGCGCCAACTGGAAAAAGGCCGTCGTAAAGCTCTCTGCCGACTCGAAGAACATTGAGCTGTTCGAAGGCATGGCGTAAGGGAGGAGAAAAGAAATATGGCTATTAAAACCTATAAGCCCGTAACCCCGTCCCGCCGTCACATGACCGTGTCCGGCTTTGAGGGTGTGGACAAACACGCCCGCCCTGAGCGGAGCCTTACGGAAGCCCTGAAGAAGAACGCTGGCCGCAACGCCTATGGCCGGATCACCGTCCGGCACCACGGCGGCGGCAACAAGCAGAAATACCGCATTATCGACTGGAAGCGCAATCGCGAGGGCGAGGCCGCCACCGTTCTGCGCCTGGAGTACGACCCCAACCGCTCCGCCTTTATCGCCCTGACCCAGTATGCCGACGGCCAGAAGACCTATATTCTGGCCCCCGCCGGCCTGAAGGCCGGTGACACGGTGGAGTCCGGCCCCAACGCGGACATCAAGCCCGGCAACTGCCTGCCTCTGGCCAACATCCCCGTGGGTACCGTTATCCACAACATCGAGATGTATCCCAGCAAGGGCGCACAGCTTGTCCGCAGCGCCGGCAACGCCGCCCAGCTTATGGCGAAAGAGGGTACCATGGGAACCGTCCGCCTCCCCTCCGGCGAAATGCGGAAAATCCGCCTGGAGTGCAAGGCCACCATCGGCGCCGTGGGCAACTCCGACCACGCCAATGTGTCCATCGGCAAGGCCGGACGCCGCCGCCACATGGGCTGGCGGCCCACCGTCCGCGGCTCTGTTATGAACCCTGTGGATCACCCCCACGGCGGCGGCGAGGGCAAGGCCCCTGTTGGCCGTCCCGGCCCTGTGACTCCCTGGGGCAAGCCGACCCTGGGCTATAAGACGCGCAAGAAGAAGAACCAGTCCGATAAGTTCATCGTCAAGCGCCGCAACGCCAAATAAGGAGGGAAGAACATGAGCAGAAGCATTAAGAAAGGCCCGTATGCCGCACCTGAGCTGCTGAAGCGGGTGGACGAGCTGAATAAGGCGGGCGAAAAGAAAGTGCTGAAGACCTGGAGCCGCGCTTCCACCATCTTCCCCTCCTTCGTCGGGCACACCATCGCCGTCCATGATGGCCGCCGCCACGTTCCCGTGTATATCACCGAGGACATGGTGGGCCACAAGCTGGGCGAGTTCGCTCCCACGCGCACCTTCCGGGGTCACGCGGGCAGCAAGACCAAATAAGGGGGAGGAAACATGGAAGCGACAGCGAAAGCGAAATATATCCGCATATCTCCCCGCAAGGTGCAGATCGTCTGCGAGCTTATCAAGGGCAAGGACACCCATTATGCCGAGGCTATCCTGCGTAATACGCCGAAGGCCGCCAGCGAGCCGCTGCTGAAGCTGCTCAAGAGCGCCTGCGCCAACGCGGAGAACAATTTTGAGATGGATCCCGACAACCTGGTGATTACCGAGTGCATCGCCACCGCAGGGCCCATCCTGAAGCGGGGCCAGCCCCGCGCCCACGGTCGTATGTACCGCATCAACAAGCGCACCAGCCACATCACCCTGACTGTGGCTGAGAAGGAATAAGGGAGGAGGCAGACAGAATATGGGACAGAAAGTTCATCCCCACGGTATGCGCGTGGGCGTAATCAAAGACTGGGACTCCCGCTGGTATGCCCGGCCTGACAAGGTGGGCGACCTGATCGTAGAGGACTACAAGATCCGCAACTACCTGAAGAAAATTCTCTATTCCGCCGGCATCCCCACCATCGAGATCGAGCGCGACAGCGCCAAGGTTCGCATCTTCATCCACTGCGCCCGTCCGGGCGTGGTCATCGGCAAGGGCGGCGCAGAGATCGAGCGGATTCGTCAGAATGTGGAAAAGATGATCGGCAAGCCTGTGGCGCTCTCCATCGTGGAGGTTCGCACCCCGGACACCAACGCCCAGCTCGTGGCGGAGAACATCGCTGCCCAGCTCGAAAAGCGCATCGGCTTCCGCCGGGCCATGAAAAACTCCATTGGCCGGGCCATGCGTATGGGCGCCAAGGGCATTAAGATCATGTGCAGCGGCCGTCTGGGCGGCGCTGAAATCGCCCGCACCGAGAGCTATCACGAGGGTACCATCCCCCTGCAGACCATCCGGGCTGACATCGACTACGGCTTCGCCGAGGCCGCTACCACCTATGGCCGCGTGGGCGTAAAGGTGTGGATTTACAAGGGCGAGATCCTGACCACCACCCTGCGTACCAGCCCCCGTGTTATGGATATGTCCCGCCGGGACGACAACCGTCGCCGTGACCGCCGGGATAACCGGGGCGGACGCGGTGGCCGTGGCGGCTACAACCGTGACAACCGTCAGGGCGGCTATAACCGTGACAACCGGGGCGGCCAGGGCGGCTATAACCGGGATAATCGCCAGGGCGGCGGCTACAACCGTGACAACCGCCAGGGCGGCTACAACAGAGACAATCGGGACAACCGGCCTGCGGCTCCCCGCCAGGCGGCTCCCGCACCCGTTCCCAAGGAAGGAGGCGACGCATAATGCTGATGCCCAAGCGTGTTAAATACCGCCGCGTCCAGCGCGGTCGTATGCGCGGCAAGGCCACCCGCGGCAATTTCCTGGCCTACGGGGATTACGGCATGGTCGCCACCGAACCCTGCTGGATCACCGCGAACCAGATCGAGGCCGCCCGTGTGGCTATGAACCGTTACATGAAGCGCGGCGGCAAGGTCTGGATCAAGATCTTCCCCGACAAGCCCGTTACCAAAAAGCCGGCTGAGACCCGTATGGGTTCCGGCAAAGGCTCCCCGGAGTTCTGGGTGGCTGTGGTGAAGCCGGGCCGGGTTCTGTTTGAAATTGCCGGTGTGGACGAGGCTACCGCCCGCGAGGCTGTGCGCCTTGCCAGCCACAAGCTGCCCTGCAAGACTAAATTTATCGCCCGTGAGGATATCGGAGCAGAGGAAATTGGAGGCGAAGCAGATGAAGGCTGAAGAAATTCGCTCCCTTTCCGTGGATGAGCTGGAGGGGAAGCTGACCGAGCTGAAAAAAGACCTTTTCATGCTCCGTATGCAGCACGCCACCAACCATCTTGACAACCCCCAGAAGATCCCCGCCGTGCGGCGGGATATCGCCAGGGTGAAGACCGTCATCCGCGAGAAGAAGGAGGCTTAATAGATGAGCGAGGTTAGAACTACCACCCGCAAGACCCGCGTGGGCAAGGTCGTGTCCGACAAGATGGACAAGACCGTGGTCGTCATCGTTGAGGACCGGGTGGCTCATAAGCGTTATAAAAAGATTATTGGCCGTACCTATCGGCTCAAGGCCCATGACGAGAACAACGAGTGCGGTGTGGGCGACCGCGTGTGCGTGATGGAGACCCGCCCCCTGTCCAAGGACAAGCGCTGGCGTGTGGTCGAGATCATCGAGAAAGCTAAGTAAGGAGGCGTCGATATGATCCAGGCAGAATCCTATCTCAAGGTAGCCGACAACACCGGCGCCAAGGAGATTAAAACCATCCGTGTGCTGGGCGGCTCCAAGCGCAAGTACGGCAACATCGGCGACGTGGTCGTCGCCTCCGTGCGTAAGGCCGCTCCCGGCGGCACGGTGAAGAAGGGCGACGTGGTCAAGGCCGTTATCGTCCGCTCCGCCAGGGGCGTGCGCCGGGCCGACGGTACCTACGTTCGCTTCGACGAAAACGCTGCCGTCCTGATTCGTGAGGATGGCAACCCCGCCGGCACCCGTATTTTTGGGCCGGTGGCCCGCGAGCTGCGCGACAAGGATTACATGAAGATCCTGTCCCTGGCTCCCGAAGTAATTTAAGGAGGCGGTCAGCATGGAAATTCGCAGAGACGATACTGTGGTCGTCCTGTCCGGCAAGGACAAGGGCAAGCAGGGCAAGGTTCTGAGCGCTGACCCCAAGGGCGGCAAGGTGATCGTGGCCGGTGTGAACGTGGCCAGCCGTCACCAGAAGCCCCGCAACCAGCGTGAGGAGGGCGGCATCATCAAGATCGAGACGCCCATCTATGTGAGCAAAGTGCAGCTTGTCTGCCCCAAGTGCGGCAAGGCCACCCGTGTGGGCCACGCCGTGCAGGCGGACGGCAAGCGTTCCCGCGTCTGCAAAAAATGCGGCGCGGCTGTGTAAGGAGGTAGGAAGCAATGGCCAGACTGAAAGAAATGTATACCAAAGAGGTCGCTCCTGCCCTGATGGAGAAATTCCAGTATAAATCCCCCATGCAGATCCCCCGCCTGGACAAGATCGTGGTGTCCGTCGGCTGCGGCGACTGCAAGGATAACGCCAAGGCCCTTGATAACGTCATCAAGGAGATCAGCGCCCTGACCGGCCAGAAGGCCGTGGCTACCACCGCCAAGAAGTCCATCGCCAACTTCAAGCTCCGCGAGGGCCAGAAGGTGGGCGTGAAGGTGACGCTGCGCCAGGACAGAATGTGGGAGTTTCTGGATCGTCTGTTCAACGTGGCCCTGCCCCGTGTCCGTGACTTCCGTGGCATCAGCCCGGACGCCTTCGATGGCCGCGGCAACTATTCCCTGGGCCTGAAGGAGCAGATCATCTTCCCGGAGATCGACTACGATAAGATTGAAAAGCTGCGTGGCATGAACATTGCCATCTGCACTACCGCCAAGACCGATGAGGAGGCCAGAGAGTTTTTGCGGCTCATGGGCGCTCCCTTCGCAGGCTGATGAAAGGAGACTGTTCGTTATGGCAAAACTTTCTATGAAGCTGAAGCAGCAGGCTCCGGCCAAGTATTCCACCCGGAAGTACAACCGCTGCAAAATCTGTGGCCGTCCCCACGCCTACCTGCGTGACTACGGCGTCTGCCGTATCTGCTTCCGCAACCTGGCTTATAAGGGCCAGATCCCCGGCGTGAGAAAGGCTTCTTGGTAAATCGCCGTCAGGCGTTGCCTTGCCGCCTCGCAGTGCTTCAGCACAGCGTCGGCTTCGCGGCTTAGCCTGACAACGATTTCCCTGCGAAGCGAGCTTCCTGGTAAATCGCCGCCAGGCGTTGCCTTGTCGCCTCGTTCCCGGCCCTTACAGGGGCCGGGGGAGACGGGCGAAAGATTTAATTTTGAATGTGATTTTCCCATGAAAGGCCGTGGACAATCGCGTATTGACTCGGAACCTCATGGGCCAACCGCGCAAGCGGTAACTCTGAATGAAGGAGGAACTCCATGCAGATCACAGATCCCATCGCAGATATGCTTACCCGCATCCGCAACGCCGGTACGGCCAAGCATGAAACTGTGGACGTACCCGCGTCCAAAATGAAGAAGTCCATCGCCGAGATTTTGCTCCGTGAGGGGTATATCAAAGGCTTTCAACTGGTGGACGACGGAACCCAGGGTGTCATTCGCATCACCCTGAAGTACCTCCCCGGCAAGGAAAAGGCCATCACCGGCCTGCGCCGGGTATCCAAGCCTGGCCTCCGGGTTTACGCCGGAGCCGACGAGCTGCCCCGCGTCCTTCGCGGCCTGGGCATCGCCATCATATCCACCTCCAAGGGCGTTATGACCGACAAGGAAGCCCGCAAGCTCCATGTCGGCGGTGAAGTCCTTGCGTTCGTTTGGTAAGGGGAGGTAAGGATATGTCGAGAATTGGCAGAGCGCCCATTGCGATCCCCGCCGGTGTTACGGTGACGGTAGGCAGTGGCAACGAGATTCATGTAAAAGGCCCCAAGGGGGAGCTGACCCAGACGGTCTCTCCGCTGATGGAGGTCAAGGTGGACGGCGGTGTCGTCACCGTGTCCCGCCCCAACGACGAGGCGTTAAACCGCTCCCTTCACGGCCTGACCCGGAGCCTGATCCACAACATGGTGGTGGGCGTGACCGAGGGCTTCTCCAAGACCCTGGAGATCAACGGCGTGGGCTACCGTGCCGCGAAGGAAGGCAAGAACCTGGTTATGAACCTGGGCTACAGCCATCAGGTGACTGTCCCCGATACGGACGACATCACCACCGAGGTTCCCAACCCCAACCAGGTCATCGTCAAGGGCATTGATAAACAGAAGGTCGGCCAGTTTGCGGCTGAGGTTCGCGCCAAGCGTCCGCCGGAACCCTATAAGGGCAAGGGCATCAAGTACGCCGACGAGGTTCTCATCCACAAGGAAGGCAAGACCGGCGCGAAATAAGGAGGTGTGCTAAATGGTTTCAAGACCCGATACGAAAGGAAAGCGCGACAGACGCCACTACCGGCTGCGGTTTAAGATCAAAGGCACGCCCCAGCGTCCCCGTCTGTGCGTGTTCCGCAGTGAAAAACACATTTATGCTCAGGTCATCGACGATGTGGCCGGTGTCACCCTGGCGGCTGCGGCCAGCAACGAGAAGGACTTTGAAGGCCCCGGCTCCAACCAGGAGGCCGCCCGCAAGGTGGGCCAGATGGTGGCCGAGCGCGCCCTGGCCAAGGGCATCGACACCGTTGTCTTTGACCGCGGCGGATATGTTTACCATGGCCGTGTGCAGGCCCTGGCCGAAGGCGCCCGCGAGGGCGGCCTGAAATTCTAAGGGAGGAGGAAACGAAATGGCTTATCAGAATGATCGGCGTCCCCGCCGCAAGGAAGAGCAGGACGCGCCCGAATATATAGAAAAAGTAGTTTCCCTCAACCGTGTGGCTAAGACGGTCAAGGGCGGTCGTATTGCCCGCTTCGCGGCGCTGTGTGTCGTGGGTGACGGCAAGGGCCGGGTCGGCTTCGGCACCGGCAAGGCGAACGAGGTCTCCGAGGCCATCCGCAAGGGCCTGGAGGACGCAAAGAAGAACATCGTCACCGTCACCGTTACCGGCAGCACCATTCCCCATGAGGTAATCGGCACCTTCGGCGCCGGACGCGTGCTTCTCAAGCCCGCCGCCCCCGGTACCGGCATTATTGCCGGCAGCGCGGTGCGTGCAGTTGCTGAGGCCGCCGGCATCACCGATATCCGTGCCAAGTGTCTTCGCAGCAACAACCCCGGCAACGTGGTGGCTGCCACCATGCAGGGTCTGCAGAGCCTGCGTAACGTGGAGCAGGTGGCCGCTGTCCGCGGCAAGACCCCCGGCGAGATACTGGGTTAAGGAGGCGCGGACATGGAAAAGAAGCTGAAGATCCAGCTCGTTAAGAGCCTGAACGGCAGAAACGACAAGCATATCGCCACTGCCGCGTCCCTGGGTCTGCATCGGATCGGCCAGTCCACCGTGCAGCCCGACAATCCCCAGACCCGCGGCAAGATCGCCCAGATCGGCTATCTTGTGAAGGTCACAGAAGAATAAGGAGGGACAGCAATGGAAATACATGAGCTATCTCCCGCGCCTGGCAGCCGTAAAAAGGCTTGGCGCAAGGGCCGTGGCTACGCCACCGGCAACGGCAAGACCGCAGGCCGTGGTCACAAGGGCCAGAAGGCCCGCAGCGGCGGCGGTGTGCGCGTTGGCTTCGAGGGCGGCCAGATGCCCCTGGCCCGGCGCATCCCCAAGCGTGGATTCAACAACATTTTCGCCAAACCCCTGGAGAGCGTGAACGTAGGCGTTCTCAACGACCGTTTTGAGGACGGCGCTGAGATCGACGCCCAGGTTCTGCTGGATACCGGGGTGCTGTCCAAATGCCAGTACGGCGTGAAGATTTTGGGCAGCGGAGACATCACCAAAAAGCTGACGGTTCGTGCCAAGGCCTTTTCCGCGACTGCCAAAGAAAAGATTGAGGCCGCAGGCGGAAAGGCTGAGGTGGTGTAAGTGTTTAAAACATTTGCCAACGCATGGAAGATAGAGGATATTCGCAAGAAAATCCTCTTCACCCTGTTCATCGTGCTGCTGTACAGACTTGGCAACGCCGTGCCGGTGCCTTACGTAAACGTCACCTACCTCCAGGAGTATTTCACCTCCCTGGAAAACACGGTGCTGGGCCTGTACAACGTGATGAGCGGCGGCGCCTTCTCCTCTGCGACCATCTTCGCGCTGTCCATTCAGCCCTACATTAACGCATCCATCATCATGCAGCTCCTTTGCGTGGCTATCCCCGCCCTGGAGCGCATGAGTAAGGATGAGGGGGAGGAAGGCCGCAAGAAGATCGCCTCCATCACCCGTTACGTCACCGTGGGCATCGGCCTGCTTCAGGGCTTTGCCTACTATATGCTTATTAAGAACAACAGCCTGCTGACCGCTGACGGCGACACAATCTGGGCGGCTATCGTCATTGTCGTGACCTTCACCGCCGGTTCCGCCCTGATCATGTGGCTGGGTGAGCAAATTACCGAGTTCGGCATCGGCAACGGCATTTCCATCATCCTGTTTGCCAGCATCGTCAGCCGGTTCCCCTCGGCGGCCATCACCAGCTTCTCTAGCCTCAGCTCCGGCAGCCTGACCTGGCGGGCCCTGCTCCTGGTTGTCATCGGCTTCCTGGCCATGATTGTGCTGATCGTGTTCGTGAATGACGCGGAGCGGCGCATCCCGGTGCAGTACTCCAAGCGGGTGGTGGGCCGGAAGATGTACGGCGGCCAAAGCACCCACCTGCCCATGAAGGTGAATATGTCCGGCGTTATGCCCATCATCTTCGCCCAGTCCATCGTAAGCCTTCCGGCTACCATCGTGCAGCTCGTGAAGGGCAGCACCCTGGAGGCAGGCACCTTCGCCTACTATATCTCCCAGACGAACACCTGGCTGTACGTTATTTGCTACGCGCTGCTGATCGTGTTCTTCGGGTATTTCTACAGCACCATCCAGTTTAACCCCATCGAAATCAGCAACAACCTTCGGAAGAACGGCGGGTTCATCCCCGGCATCCGTCCGGGCAAGCCCACCAGCGAGTATATCCAGAGAGTCCTTAACAAGATTACTCTCTTTGGAAGCCTGTATCTGTGCATTATCGCGGCGGCCCCCTACATCATCAGCATTTACTCCGACGTGGCGCAGAGCATTGGCCTCTCTCTTGGCGGCACCTCCATCATCATCGTGGTAGGCGTGGCCCTGGAGACCGTTCAGACCCTGGAGTCCCAGATGCTCATGCGGCATTACAAGGGCTTTTTGGACTGAGGAGGCTGTAAGCAATGAAGCTAATCATGCTCGGCGCCCCCGGCGCCGGAAAGGGTACCCAGGCGGAGATCCTGGCAAAGAAGCTGGACGTACCCACCATTTCCACCGGAAACATCCTGCGTGCCGCCGTGAAGGCCGGTACCCCCATTGGCCTGAAGGCCAAGTCCTATATGGACGCGGGGGCGCTGGTGCCTGACGATGTCATCATCGGCATTATCGCGGAGGCACTGCAGGGCCCGGAGTGCGCCAAGGGCTATATCCTGGACGGCGTGCCCCGCACCATCCCCCAGGCGGAGGCCATGGAGGAGCAGGGTGTTCAGATCGACTACGCGGTCGATTTGGAGGTGGACGACGACACCATCGTGGAGCGCATGAGCGGTCGGCGCACCTGCCCGGCCTGCGGCGCCTCCTACCATGTAGTCAACAACCCTCCCAAGCAGGAGGGAGTCTGCGACCAGTGCGGCGGCGCGCTGACCATCCGGGCGGACGACGCCCCGGAAACGGTGAAGAACCGCCTGGACACCTATCACAAGCAGACGGAGCCTCTTATCGCGTTCTATCAGCAGCGCGGCAAGCTCAAAACCGTGGCCAATCAGCCCACCATCCAGGCTACCACGGCGGAGATATATAAGGCTTTGGGGATATGAGCAGTATTATCGTCAAATCCCCACGGGAGATCGAGCTAATGCGTCAGGCCGGGAGAATTACCGCGGCTGCCCGGACGATTGCGAGGGAAATGGTTGCCCCCGGCGTGACGACAGCTCAGATCGACCGCGAAGTCCGTCACTTCATCGAAAAAAGCGGCGCGACCCCTACCTTTTTGGGGTATGGCGGGTTTCCCGCCAGCGTGTGCCTGTCTGTGAACGATGAGGTGATACACGGCATCCCCGGCCACCGGCGTCTGAAGGAAGGCGACATCGTCTCCGTAGACGTGGGGGCCACCTGGAGAGGCTATGTGGGCGACTGTGCCGGAACCTTTATCGCGGGGGAAGGCAGCGAGGAGGCCAAGCGCCTCATCGCCGTCACCCGGCAGAGCTTTTTCGAGGGGATCGCCCAGGCCCGTGCGGGCAATCATGTGGGCGACATATCCCACGCCGTTCAGACATATGTTGAGAAGAACGGCTTCGGCGTTGTCCGGGAGTATGTTGGCCACGGCGTGGGAAGCGTTATGCACGAAGCGCCGGAGGTGCCGAACTACGGCCCTGCGGGCCACGGCCCCAAGCTGGTCAGGAATATGACCATCGCGGTGGAGCCAATGGTGACGCAGGGAACGTGGGAGGTCAAGGTTATGAAGGACGGCTGGACGGTCAAGACTCTGGACGGAAAGCTGTCTGCCCACTATGAAAACACCATCCTCATCACCGACGGGGAGCCGGAGATCCTTACCTATGGGGAGGATCTGTGAATGAAGCGGCCTATGCCCTACGATATTGTAGCGTCCCTGGCGGGACATGATGAGGGAAAGCTGTTCATGGTCGTTGGCTGCCAGGCCGACCGGCTGCTGCTGTGCGACGGCAAGGGGCGGCCCATGGCCGGGCCAAAGCAAAAAAGCCCCAAGCACGTCCGCCTGATTCGGCAAAGCAGCACCCCGCCGACGACGGATAAGGACATCAGGACAACATTAGCACAGGCGGTCAGCCAGACCGCGGCGAAGGAGGGAGAGCTTCTTGGCGAAAGATGACGTTATCGAGCTGGAGGGTACCGTGGTTGAGGCCCTGCCCAATACCATGTTCCAGGTGGACATTGGCGGCGGCCACATCATCCTGGCCCATATTTCCGGCAAGCTGCGGATGAACTTTATCCGCATCCTTCCGGGGGATAAGGTCACAGTGCAGATGTCGCCCTATGACCTCACCAGGGGCCGCATCACCTGGCGCACCAAGTAACAAAACACAACTGCCTGAGATAAAAGGAGGCTTACCTAATGAAAGTTAGGCCCAGTGTCAAGCCCATGTGCGAAAAATGCAAGGTCATTAAGCGCCATGGCCGGGTCATGGTTATTTGCCCCAACCCGAAGCATAAGCAGAGACAAGGCTGACAGCCTATCTTCAAGAAAGGATTGATTGCGAAAGATGGCACGAATCGCCGGCGTTGACCTGCCCAAGGACAAGCGTGTGGAGATAGGTCTGACCTATGTCTACGGCATTGGCAGGACATCTGCAAAGAAAATATTGGAAGAGACCGGGATCAACCCGGACACCCGCGTGAAGGATCTCACCGAAGCGGAAGAGGCCAAGC
Organism: Oscillospiraceae bacterium; assembly: GCA_021200935.1. Classification (GTDB taxonomy): domain Bacteria; phylum Bacillota; class Clostridia; order Oscillospirales; family Oscillospiraceae; genus CAJOIG01. Next base: position 4,305 of record JAJQFY010000204.1, on the reverse strand, counting down.
TCCGCGAGTGCATCGACAAGGAATACGTTGTGGAAGGCGACCTGCGCCGCCAGAACGCACTGGATATTAAGCGCCTGATGGAGATCGGCTCCTACCGTGGCACCCGCCACCGCAAGGGCCTGCCCGTTCGCGGCCAGCGGACCAAGACCAACGCCCGCACCCGCAAGGGCCCCAAGCGCACCATTGCCAACAAGAAGAAGTAAGGGAGGGAAGAGATAAATGGCAACCGCTCAAAAGGGCAAGAAGGTTCGTACCCGCCGCCGGGAACGGAAAAATATTGAAAAGGGCCAGGTGCATATCAGCTCTTCCTTCAATAACACCATGGTAACAGTCACGGATACCCAGGGCAACGCCATAAGCTGGGCCAGCGCTGGCGGCATGGGCTTCCGGGGCAGCCGGAAGTCTACCCCCTTTGCCGCGTCCACCGCTGCGGAGACCGCGGCCCGCGCCGCCATGGAGCATGGCCTGAAGACCGTTGAGGTGTTCGTAAAGGGTCCCGGCAGCGGTCGTGAGGCCGCCATCCGCGCCCTGCAGACCGCCGGTCTGGAGGTCACGATGATCAAAGACGTGACGCCCATCCCCCACAATGGATGCCGCCCGCCGAAGCGCCGCCGCGTCTGATGTAAAGGAGGAAAGGTTACTATGGCTAGAAATATGCAGCCTGTTCTCAAGCGCTGCCGTACCCTGGGCATTTCCCCGGCGGTCATGAGCTATTCCAAGACCTCCAACCGCAACCCCGGCGCCCAGAAGCGGACGAAGAAGTCCGAGTACGCCATGCAGCTCAACGAGAAGCAAAAGGTTAAATTCATCTATGGCATTCTGGAAAAGCAGTTCCGTATGTACTACGAGAAGGCTACCAAAATGCCCGGTAAGACCGGCGAGAACCTGCTGATCCTGGCGGAGCGCCGCCTGGACAACGTGGTCTTCCGCCTGGGCTTCGCCTCCACCCGCCGGGAGGCCCGCCAGCTCGTCTGCCACGGTCATTACACCGTCAACGGCAAGCGGGTGGACATCCCCTCCTATCTGGTAAAGGTGGGGGACATTATCGCTGTCAGTGAAAAGAGCAGCAGCAACACCCGCTTCAAGACCATGAAAGAGGAAAACACCTTCACCGCCACCCCTAAGTGGCTGGATCGGGATAAGAACGCCCTCCTGGGTAAGGTAACGGCCATGCCCGCACGGGACGATATTGATTATGAGGTTGACGAACTCCTCATCGTCGAGCTGTACTCCAAGTAAGACCCTCACAAGTTGGTAGGCTGTACTCGCGCAACGCCATTAGGCGTACAAATTTGAAGGAGGGTATAAACACATGATAGAGATTGAGAAGCCGCGCATCGAGTGTGTGGAAAACCCGGCCGATGAGAGCTACGGCAAGTTTATCGTTGAGCCGTTGGAGCGTGGCTACGGCACCACGCTGGGCAACTCCCTGCGTAGGGTGCTGCTCAGCTCCCTGCCTGGCACCGCTGTCACGACCATTAAGATCGCCGGTGTCCAGCATGAGTTCACCACGATTCCCGGCGTGAAGGAGGATGTGACGGAGATCATCCTGAACATCAAGACCCTGATCGCCCGCCTCCACCGGGACGGCCCGAAAACCGTCTATATTGAGGCTGTGGGGCCCTGCGAGGTGACTGCTGGAGACATCAAGGCCGATGGGGAGGTGGAGATCCTCAATCCTGAGCTTCACATTGCGACCCTGGGGCCGGACGCGTCCCTGTCCATGGAAATGACCATCTCTCATGGCCGGGGCTATGTCCCTGCGGACAAGAATAAGCCCCTTCAGCCCGTGGCGGGTGTTATCCCCGTGGACTCCATTTACACCCCCGTCCTGAAGGTGAACTACGCGGTGGAGAACACCCGCGTGGGGAACCAGACGGATTACGACAAGCTGACGCTGGAGGTTTGGACGGACAAGACCATTTCCCCCCGGGACGCCGTGTCCCTGGGCGCAAAGATTTTGTGCGACCACTTCACCCTGTTCACCGACCTGTCCCAGGCCATGAATATGGGTTCCACTGTGGTGGAAAAGACAGAGACGGTCAAGGACAAGGTCATGGAAATGACCATCGAGGAGCTTGACTTGTCTGTACGCAGCTTCAACTGCCTGAAACGTGCCAACATCAATACGGTGGAGGATCTGGTCTCCAAGACCCAGGACGAGGTGATTAAGGTTCGCAACCTGGGCCGGAAGAGCCTGGAGGAGGTCACCCAAAAGCTGGCCATTATGGGCCTGTCCCTGTCCAGTGAAGAGGAAGGCAGCAGCAGCAAATAATCACACCCACAATACGATACTCTTTTATGGAGGTAAACAAAAATGCCCGGAACACGCAAGCTCGGCAAGCCCACAGCCGCCCGTATGGCCATGCTGCGCCAGCAGGTGACGGATCTGCTGGATGCCGGCCGCATGGAGACGACGGTAACGCGGGCCAAGGAGATTCGTCCCCTGGCCGAGAAAATGATAACCCTGGGGAAGAAGAAGGGCCTGGCTAACTATCGGCAGGCGCTGTGCTTCCTGACCCGCGAGGATGTGGCGAAGAAGGTCTTCGACGACCTGTCCGTCAAGTATGCCGACCGCGAGGGCGGCTACGTCCGCATCACCCGCGTCGGCCCCCGCCGCGGCGACGCCGCCGAGATGGCCGTTATAGAACTGGTATAATTGCCTTGCCGCAATACACAAAAGGAGCTGTATCAACTCGATACAGCTCCTTTGCTTTGTGCCTTGTAGCTCTCGCCCCAATCCCACATGGCGTCCAGAATCGGCTTCAGGCTGTAGCCCAGGTCGGTCAGGGCATATTCCACATGGGGCGGCACCTCAGGAAATACGGTTCGTATCACCAGTCCGCTCTCCTCCATCTGCCGGAGCTGAGCGGTCAGCACCTTTTGGGAAACCTGCCCAATGGACTTCTTTAATTCCCCAAAGCGTTTTGTGCCAGGCATCAGGTCGCGGAGAATCAAAACCTTCCATTTGTCGCTGATCAGCGTTAAGGTCGTCTCCACAGGGCAAGCGGGCAATTCCTTTGCGGGCCTTCCCGCAATGTCTTTTTCAGTTTCCATGCCAACACCCTCCTATAGTTTCTTTTTGGTAACTATAGCACAATATTGTGCTTACTTTACAAATCCTCTGTACAGCCCTATTATATAGGCAGCGGAAGGGAAATGCAAGATGATTCCGATCAAATCATCTCCCGAAGCGTCGAAAACCGATCAGGGCATGGTACCCTGGCGGTAACTATGCCACAATATTGTGCGTACTTCACAGAACAAAGACCTGTTGGTACAATATAACCAACAGCAAAGAGAACCCATTACAGAAAATTAACAGGAGGTTATCACCATGAAAAAGGTACTTATCATCAACGCAAGCAAGCGCCGCAACGGCAACTCCTATGCTCTGGCAAAGAAATTTGCTGAGAAGCTGGAGGGAAAGGCTGAGGTCACAACGTTTAACATCGGCGAGAAGGATGTGCGTGTGTGTCTTGCCTGCGATGGCTGCAAGCGTCAGTACACCCCCAACTGTGTCCAGAAGGATGACTTCACCGCGCTGATCCCCGCCATCGACGGCTGCGACGCCATGCTGATCCTGTCTCCTGTCCATTGGGATCAGTTCCCTGCCCAGTTGAAGGCTTTCCTGGATCGCACCTACTCCTTCATGGATTTCTCCCAGCCTGATATGTCCATGGCCACCCGCAAGGACAAGAAGCTGGCGGGTTACTTCTTCGCTGGCTTCGGCCCCGTGGATGTGTATACCCAGATGGTGGAGACCAATCTGAAGAGCTTTGCCACTGCTGGCTTCCGGGATTACAAGGCCCATGTGGTCGGCAATGTCAACGCCCCCGGCTCCGCCATGGAGAGCGAAGACGCCATGAAGGCTGCTGACGAGATGGCCGCCTGGCTCATTGGCTGATCGATAACCTTTGGAGCGTCTGACGGCAGAAATACGCTGCCAGACGCTCCGTTACCGTCGAAAGAGGATAGCCATAGCCGGATGCAAGGGCGGGCGCTGTTGACGCCAAAGCGAAATGAGGAGGAGCTTTTATGTTGTTTCAGACACAGACTTATCAATCCATGGAAACCTATCAGGATAAAATAGACCGGCTGAACCGGGAGCTGGAAACGGCTGACGCCATTGTTATCGGCGCCGGGGCGGGACTGTCTGCTTCCGCCGGTATGAGCTACAGCGGGGAGCGGTTTGAAAAGACCTTCTCGGATTTTCATCGGAAATATGGCATCACCGATATGTATTCCGGCGGCTTCTATCCCTTTGAAGATCTGGAGGAATACTGGGCCTGGTGGTCTCGCAAC
>JAJQFY010000003.1:16610-26391 GCA_021200935.1 Oscillospiraceae bacterium | reverse complement strand
TCAGTTGGTTAGAGCACCGGATTGTGGTTCCGGGTGTCGTGGGTTCGAGTCCCATCTTCCACCCCATTTTTTATATGCTGTCCTTCTTAGTACGGGCAGTTTTCCCAACCGTAACAGGGAATGGCGGCATCCATAGGGATGTAGTGTAACGGTAACACACCAGACTTTGACTCTGATATAGTGGGTTCGAATCCCGCCGTCCCTGCCACAAGACTTGGTAGCTCAGTCGGCAGAGCAACTGCCTTTTAAGCAGTGGGCCCGGGGTTCGAATCCCCGCCAGGTCACCAAAAATGAAAAAGGAAGGATACGCTTCGGCGTGTCCTTCCTTTTTTGCGTAAAAAAATAAAAATTTCCTCTTTGATGTCCGTTTTATAGGGCAGCAAATCTGGTATTATAAAGGCAAAGGAGGTCGTCGCTGCGTTATAAACAGAAAACGGCCAGACCTATGGCCCGACCGCTCCCTATACTAAAAAAGAATATTTTTCAATCCACGGCATTCGCCGACTTGCCAATCATAGCAAAAAAATTTATCATTTGCAAGATAAATAGTTGACAGATAAGGAAATTTGTGCTATGCTACAGTCAGCAATGCTTATACTTAAAAAAAATATGAAATTAAAGGAGGTCTCTAATGGATGTTCCATATCCGGCTCATATCCGCGTGAACGCCGATGGAACGTGGGATGTGCAAACGGCAGCAGATCACTGCCGGGAAACGGCGGGCATTGCATCTTCCGTCCTCTGTCCTGCAAACTTATCCGCAAGCGGGTTCCTCGCCGGGCTTTTACACGACGGGGGAAAATTTCAGATGAACTATAGAAATTACCTTGAAGCCGCCGTCAGAGGCGAGCCTGTGCGACGCGGATCTGTGAATCATACCTTCTGCGGTGTTCGCTTTCTTCTTTCCCATTATCATGATACAGGAAATTCCGACAGCGCCATCAGCAGCCTTGCCTGCGAGCTTCTTGCCTACGCAGTGGGCGCTCACCACGGACTGTTCGACTGTGTAGACGAGCATCGACATTCCGGGTTTCTCCACCGACTTGAGAAGGACGACATTCAATACGAAGAATCCATATCCAACTTCTTCGCTCAGTGCGCCAGTCAGACGGAATTAGATGTACTGTTTCATCAGGCGGAGCAGGAATTAACCGGCGCGATTACTGCGCTTATTGCCCTGGGGGAAAAGGATGAGACAGGCGGCGAGCTTTTCTTTTATCTTGGAATGTTGGCCCGACTGCTTTTATCTGCCGTTATTGAGGGAGATCGGAGAGATACAGCCGCTTTTATGAATCGGACAATATTCCCGCATTGGCCGGAGGATATGCGTCCCCTGTGGAGAGACCGTCTGAAAGCGGTGGAGGACAAGCTGTCCGAGCTTCCCAATGACACCCCTATTCAGCAGGCCCGCCGCATTATCTCGCAACAGTGCCGAAGCTATGCAGAAAAACCGGGCGGTGTATACCGGCTGAATGTTCCAACAGGGGCCGGAAAGACCCTCAGCTCCCTGCGCTATGCACTGGCTCATGCGGCGCAGTACAACAGCACCCGCATTATTTTCACGGCTCCTCTCATTAGCATTCTGGAGCAAAACGCCCAAGTCATTCGTGACTATGTGCAGGATGATACCCTTGTACTGGAACACCACTCCAACACTATCCAGACTAATGACAACGGAGAAGATCTGGATGAAAAGGAGCTGCTGACGGAAACATGGCACTCCCCTATTATCGTCACCACGCTTGTGCAGCTTCTTAATACCCTGTTTAACGGAAAAACCTCCTGCATCCGCCGTATGCAGGCCCTGTGCGGCAGCGTTATCGTGATTGATGAGGTGCAGACTGTCCCCAACCGAATGCTGACGCTGTTTAACCTGGCGGTCAATTTCCTTGCGAAAATCTGCGGCGCAACAGTAATCCTGTGTTCTGCCACACAGCCGTGTCTGGAAACGGCGGCACATCCGCTTTCTTCTGTACCAGAGGATATTGTACCCTATGACCCTGCGCTGTGGACCGCTTTCCGGCGGACAAAGCTGGCGGATGAGGGACAGCGCCGACTGGAGGATATTCCATCGTTCGCCCAGAGCGTCATGGAGGACGCGAACAGCCTTTTGATCGTCTGCAATAAGCGGGACGAGGCCAGAGAACTGTTCCGACGGATGCAAAACCAGGCAGCGTCCAGCTTTCATCTTTCCGCCTCCATGTGCATGGCCCATCGGCGGGATGTTCTTTCCAATTTAAAGGCTGCGCTGGATCGGTGTACAGAGACAGGAGAAAAGGTTCTGTGCATCTCCACGCAAGTGATTGAGGCAGGGGTCGATATATCCTTCTCCAGGGAAATCCGTTTGACAGCGGGAATGGACAACGCGGTACAGGCCGCGGGACGCGTCAACCGCAACGGAGAGAGCGTCGGCGTGGTGCCGGTATATCTTATAAGTTGTGCGGATGAAAACCTGCGCCACCTGCCGGAGATACAACTGGCAAAGCAGGCCACAGAGGATTTGCTGACAGAATTTCATAAAAATCCAGACCGATTTCAAAACGATTTAAGCTCCGACGAGGCCATTCGCTGCTATTACCGGCAGCTATACAGTAAATTTTCTGAGGACTATCAGGATTACCCAATCAAGGGGTACCCCACGATATACTCGCTGCTGTCTGTCAACGATGACTACGCGGATGAGGATTGTCCGGCCTATGGCCAGTTTTATTTAACCCAGGCATTTAAGCTGGCGGGACAAAAATTTCAGGTGTTCTCAGACGAAACTGTAGACGTTCTGGTTCCCTACAAACAAGGGAAGGAGCTTATTCTGGCCTTTGGCTCCCAGGGAATCGAGCATGATATACCCCGTCAAAAGATACTGTTGGAGCAGGCAAAGGCCTATACCATTTCCCTGTATCCATGGGAACAAAAATATTTAATGGAAAAGCACGCCATCACAGCACTGTGCGGCGGCGCTGTACTGGCGCTGCATCCTGATTTCTATGATGAAAAGGATCTGGGGCTGTGCTTACAGCCCCTGGCGGAAAATACTTTTTTGGAGGTGTGAATATGTCAAAACCTGTCCATCAAAACCTGGTGGATTTCTTGGTGACAGGCAGTTTCGGCTTGTTTTCCGACCCTATCATGCGCGTTGGAGGAGAGAAATGTACCTATCAGATTCCCACTTACGAGGCTCTGAAGGGTATTTTGTCCTCTGTCTACTGGAAACCCACGATCATCTGGTATATTGACCGGGTGCGGGTGATGAACCCGATCCAAACGGAGGTGAAGGGCATCCGCCCCATCAAATATAACGGCGGAAATGACCTGTCCTACTACACATACCTGAAAGACTGCTGTTATCAGGTGCAGGCTCATTTTGAGTGGAACGACAATCGCCCGGAGCTGGCCCAGGATCGGAATGAAAATAAGCATCACTGTATTGCCAAACGGATGATTGAGCGGGGTGGCCGCCGGGATGTGTTCCTTGGAACCCGCGAATGTCAGGGCTATGTGGAGCCGTGTGTGTTCCGCGAGGGCGAAGGAGCCTATGACAGTCTGCCGGAGCTTAGCTTTGGGCTGATGTATCATGGCATTACCTACCCGGATGAGGCATACTCCCCGGAAGCCCAGGGACACATGACCGCTCGCTTCTGGTACCCTGTAATGCGTAACGGGGTGATTGAATTTCCCAGGCCGGAAAATTGTCCGCTGCACAAGCCCCTGCGGGAAATGGAAATGAAAATATTTTCTGACACACTGCAAAACTTTTCGGGACTCAAGGAATTTGGGGAGGTGAACTAGATGGGACTTTTTCAGAAGGCCGTAGAGACCTATGACGCCCACAGCGCCTATGTCGGCAGGATACTGACAGATCACCAGGTTCTGGCACCTGTAGGACATACGGTAAAAAATGCAGATCTGGAGATCACACTAAATGAAGACGGCACGTTTCATTCCTCCATCAAACTGGATAAAACAGAGCCAAAAATCGTTATGCCTGTTACAGAGGAATCGGAGGGTCGCACCAGCGGTGCCTGTGCCCATCCGCTATGTGACCAGTTGTGTTACCTCGCCGACTATAACGAGGAAAAGCACCGACTGTATATGGATCAACTTACCGACTGGGCGGAATCGGAGTACAGCCATCCCATGCTTCACCCTATTTTGGCCTACTTGAAGGGCGGAACAATCTTACAGGATCTGAGCCAGATGGGGCTGATCGAGCTGGACGACAAGGGACAGCCAAAGAAGGAGAAACTGATGGTACGCTGGCGTATATCCGGCATGGGGGCCGCCAGCGGAAGCTGCTGGACGAACAAGGCGCTGTTTGATGCATTCCTTTCCTGGTACACTGCCAAACGAGCAGAGCAGGGACGGCAGCTTTGCATGATCACAGGCAGCATGAACATTCCAGCACAGCAACACAGCAAGGTTATTATTCCCATCAAAGGGAACGCCAAGCTGATTTCAGCCAATGACACCAGCGGTTTTACCTATCGGGGCCGGTTCACAGAGGACAGTCAGGCCGCTACGATAAGCTATCAGGCATCCCAAAAAGCACATAACGCCTTGCGCTGGCTCGCTGCAGAACAGGGTGTGATTCAGGGCGGCAGAACATTTCTCTGCTGGAACCCGGAAGGGAAAAAAACAGCCTCTCCCCTGATGCCTCTGCTTGCCAAAGCATCGCCTGCCAGCGCAAAGCCTACGAATTATCGGGAGCAGCTCCGGCACACACTTTCCGGCTGGCAAAACGAGCTTCCAGCGGCCAGCGACGGCGTTATTATCGCAGCCTTTGACGCGGCCACCACAGGACGGCTGGCGCTGACCTATTATAACGAGCTAATGGGATCAGATTTTTTAGACCGGCTCTACCAATGGGACAGTCACTGCTGTTGGTATAACGGAAAATTTGGAATACAGTCCCCTGCCCTGTGGCAGATTGTCGCCTTTGCCTTTGGAACGCGGCGGGAGGAAAACGGCGCTGTACGGCTGGAAACAGACGATAAGGTGATGCGTCAGCAGGTGCAGCGGCTTCTCTCCTGTCGGGTGGATCGGGCCATGATGCCCACGGACATCGAAAGGGCGCTGGTACAGCGGGCCTCCAATCTGCTGGTCTATGACAGCATTACACGGGAAACGATCCTATTTGTTGCCTGTGCTGTAATAAAAAAATATTATGATGACAGACACTGTAAAAATAATGATGAGGAGGGCTATGAAATGGCGTTAGACCCAAACAAAAAAGACCGAAGCTATCAGTTTGGACGACTGTTAGCGGTGATGGAAAAGGTGGAGCGCGATACGTATGACAGCAATGAAACCCGTGAACCCGGAGCGATACGGATGCAGTCCGTCTTCTGTCAGCGGCCTATGTACGTCGCTTCCATTCTGGATAAACAGTTGGAACAGGCATATTTTCCACGGCTACAGCCTAGGCTGCGGGCGTATTACAGAAGTCTAATCGGACAAATCATGGAACAAATCGACGAATTTCCAGATGGACAGCAGAACAGACCATTGGAAGACGCCTATCTGATGGGATACTATCTTCAGCGCAAGGCACTGTATACGAAAAAGGACGAAGCAAATAGCGCAAGCAGCGCAGAGGCTTCAGAACAATCTATTGAAAATGATATATAAAACAGGAGGAGACTAACCAATGAGTACACTGAATCACAAAATCGACTTTATAGCCCTGATTTCTGTAGACCATGCTAACAGCAACGGCGATCCCTTAAACGGCAACCGTCCCCGCACCAGCTACGATGGCTATGGGGAAATTTCCGATGTCTGTATTAAGCGAAAAATCCGCAACCGTATGCAGGATATGGGATACCCCATTTTTGTGCAGTCGGAAGACCGCTGCACAGATGGGTTTGGAAGTCTGAGTGAACGAGCCTCCACAATTATGAAAGGAATAAAAGACAGGGATGAATATGCGGAAAAAGCCTGTCAAACATGGATGGACGTAAGAACCTTCGGTCAGGTGTTTGCATTTAAAGATACTAAGGGCCTGTCAGTTGGTGTTCGCGGCCCTGTCTCCATTCATCAGGCATTCAGTCTATCCCCGATAGAGGTACAGTCCCTTCAAATTACAAAAAGTGTAAACGGCGAAAAGAAGGAAAAAGGCGAAAATCGTGCCTCTGATACTATGGGTATGAAACATTTTGTCCGCTTTGGATTATATGAGCTGAAAGGCTCCATCAACGTTCAGTTGGCCGAGAAAACCGGCTTCTCTCAGGAGGATGCCGAAGTCGTCAAGGAGTGCCTGCGTACACTGTTTGTCAGCGACGCCTCCTCTGCCCGCCCGGATGGTTCCATGGAGGTAGTCAGCTTGTATTGGTGGGAACATAACTGCAAGGACGGACAGTATTCCTCCGCTCGTGTGCATCGCTCGTTAAAAATTGCTCTAAGGGATGAAGATAAGCAGCCTTCCGCGGTCGATGACTATGAAATCACCCTAGAGCCTTTGGCTGGCTTGGAGCCAGAAATATTGGAAGGAATTTAATTCGTCAGGAGGGACATCCTATGCCCTATCACGAGGACGACTATTTGAAGCTCTCCGGCTTACAGCATTTTGCTTTTTGCCGACGGCAGTGGGCTTTGATTCATGTGGAGAATCAGTGGGCGGAAAATTTCCGTACCACCGATGGGAAGCTGATGCACACAAACGCCCACAACAAGGGCTTTCACGAGAGCCGGGGCGATATGCTGATTCTCCGGGGGCTGGCGATTCATTCCGCAGAGCTGGGCATTTCCGGGGAGTGCGATGTGGTGGAATTTCACCGGGTTTCCAACGGCGTTCCCCTGGCCGGACGGGAGGGGCTGTGGCAGCCCTTCCCGGTGGAATACAAGCGGGGCAGGCCCGGCGCGCACACCCACGCCGACAGTCTTCAGCTCTGCGCCCAGGCCCTGTGTCTGGAGGAAATGCTCTGCTGCCCCGTCCCCCAGGGTGCGCTCTATTACGGCGAAACGCGGCATCGGGAGCCGGTGGAGCTGGATGAACCCCTGCGGGAGGAGGTCAAGGCCATGCTGACGGAAATGCACCAGCTCTATCGCCGTGGAGCGACGCCAAAGGTCAAGCCAAGCAAGAGCTGTTCCGCCTGCTCCCTTCAGGAGCTGTGCCTGCCCCGGCTGACGCGGGCTAAATCCGCCTCCGCCTACCTCCGCGCCCATATGGAGGAGGAAGAATGAGACACCTTTTAAATACCCTGTTTATTCTGACGGAAGACGCCTTCCTTGCCTTGGACGGCGAGAACGTTGCCGTCAAGCAGGGCGGTTCCGTAATTGGACAATATCCCCTGCATATTTTGTCCGGCATTGTGTCCTTTTCCTATGCCGGAGCCTCCCCAGCCCTGATGGGCGCCTGCGCCCAGCGCAACGTAGCGTTGAGCTTCTGCACCCCAAGGGGAAAATTTCTAGCCCGCGCCTGCGGGGAGAGCAGCGGCAATGTACTCCTGCGCCGGATACAATATCGAACGGCGGATGACCCGCTTCAGAGCTGCCGTATCGCCCGCAACTTTATCTTCGGCAAAGTTTACAACAGCCGCTGGGTCATTCAGCGAACCCTGCGGGATCACAAGCTCCGGGTGGATGGGGAAAAGCTTCTCGCCGCTTCGGAACAGCTCAAGGAGCAGCTTCCGCTGATAGCGGAAGATACATCGCTGGAGTCCCTTCGGGGACTGGAGGGGGCTGCGGCAACGGTCTATTTCGGCGTGGTAAATGAGCTGATTCTGAATCATCAGGAGGCGTTTTCCTTTCAGGGAAGAAGCCGTCGTCCGCCCCTGGACCGCATCAATGGGCTGCTTTCCTTTGTCTATACCCTTCTCGCCCATGACTGCGCCTCGGCGCTGGAGACTGTGGGCCTGGACAGCTATGTGGGCTTTCTTCACCGCGACAGGCCAGGCCGCACATCCCTTGCGCTGGATTTGATGGAGGAGCTGCGGCCATGTATGGCTGACCGCTTCGTCCTTACCCTTATCAACAACCGATTCGTGGCCCCGGAGGATTTTGAAATACGGGAAAATGGGGCTGTGTATTTAAAGGACGGAGCGCGCCGCACGGTTCTTAGCCAATGGCAGCAGCGCAAGCAGGAGCAAATTACCCATCCTTATTTGGGAGAAAAGCTGCCCTGGGGCCTTGTCCCCTACCTCCAGGCTCTTCTCCTGGCCCGCAATCTGCGGGAGGACTTAGACGCATATCCGCCATTCTTGTGGAAGTGAGGAAATTCTATGCTGGTTCTCATCACCTATGATGTCAACACCGAGGATGCCGCCGGACGAAAGCGGCTGCGGCAAATCGCAAAGCAGTGCGTCAATTACGGGCAGCGGGTGCAAAATTCCGTATTTGAGTGTCTGCTGGACGCGGCTCAATGCCGAATGCTCCAGGCAAAGCTGTGCAGCATCATGGATGCTGAGCGGGACAGTCTGCGCTTTTATTATCTCGGCAATCAGTATAAGACAAAAATCGAACACTTCGGGCGAGACACCTCCTATCAGCCGGAAGAACTGCTGCTGGCTTAACCCGTGCGAACCCCAAGCTCACAGCTTTTTCCCGCCCCTTCGCACCAAATATGGGGCATAAATCATCGGTTCAAAATGCGTATATTGGATTAAATATAAAATTACCTCGTTTAACTTTGTGCGAACCAACAGAAATATTGCCGTAGAATGGGGCATTTTCTGTGTAAGTTTGCTGTCGCCCTCCGCAGGAGGGCGTGGATTGAAATGATGCCGCTGTTGTTCTTCACGGTCAGGACGTCGGGTCGCCCTCCGCAGGAGGGCGTGGATTGAAATACCAATATCTACTCCACCATCAAAGGAAAGATGGGTCGCCCTCCGCAGGAGGGCGTGGATTGAAATAGAGAACTCACAGATGATGATGGCGGTTGGAGCGTAGTCGCCCTCCGCAGGAGGGCGTGGATTGAAATAGCACTTCGGTTCTTAGGGATCCTTCGATACCTCGTCGCCCTCCGCAGGAGGGCGTGGATTGAAATTGGAATCCCTCAATAATATACGAGGACAGCCGCCGGGTCGCCCTCCGCAGGAGGGCGTGGATTGAAATCGCCTGCCCCTATCGCATTACGCCGGTTGCAGCCGTCGCCCTCCGCAGGAGGGCGTGGATTGAAATTTGTGATATGCTATATAGCCCGTCGGCAAATCGAGGTCGCCCTCCGCAGGAGGGCGTGGATTGAAATAGCGAAACGGTTCTAAGCTGGTTATATGAGGTAGGGTCGCCCTCCGCAGGAGGGCGTGGATTGAAATATGGAATAGCCGCAATGTCCACAAAACAATTTCCGTCGCCCTCCGCAGGAGGGCGTGGATTGAAATTCTTAACGCACGCATATAAAGAAAAGTTACTCTAAAGTCGCCCTCCGCAGGAGGGCGTGGATTGAAATTTAACAAGTCCCGTGATTTATATTTAGAAACAAAGTCGCCCTCCGCAGGAGGGCGTGGATTGAAATTTCCAGTCCTGATAAGAAATCGTCCTTAACAGGTGTCGCCCTCCGCAGGAGGGCGTGGATTGAAATTTACCAGCCATAATAAAGAATCGTTTTGACTGGTAGTCGCCCTCCGCAGGAGGGCGTGGATTGAAATACACGGAATGGTGAGAGGCAAATATGGATATGGCGTCGCCCTCCGCAGGAGGGCGTGGATTGAAATACGGGAAGACCACCAGAAACGGCAAATCTACTATGGTCGCCCTCCGCAGGAGGGCGTGGATTGAAATCTGAAAGGGCTGCGTGATGGGAGAGAATTTGACCGTCGCCCTCCGCAGGAGGGCGTGGATTGAAATC
>JAJQFY010000003.1:0-16510 GCA_021200935.1 Oscillospiraceae bacterium | reverse complement strand
CGAAGCCTGACATCGTAAAGGCGTCGCCCTCCGCAGGAGGGCGTGGATTGAAACAGGACGCGGTCAATCAGTTCGATGCCGGACAGGAGTCGCCCTCCGCAGGAGGGCGTGGATTGAAATGCCATAAAAAGCGGAGCGGAACCCGACGTACGCGGAGTCGCCCTCCGCAGGAGGGCGTGGATTGAAATCGCGAGCTGGTACTTCCTTTCTCGGCTTTCTCCGTCGCCCTCCGCAGGAGGGCGTGGATTGAAACAACGTCCCGGCTCCGTATCCGTTTGCACCGGCTCCGTCGCCCTCCCCAGGAGGGCGTGGATTGAAATATGTTTGGCCGGGCGGAGAGCGGAGAGCGGGTCGTCGCCCTCCGCAGATGGGCGTGCATACGTTTTTTGCTGTTTTTTAGTCATATTACAAAATCTAAATGTGAACTCATTGTATAAATTATGGTATTTTAAACAAATTTGGCCAATTAACCCATTTTTCAGATTGACTTTATAGGTAAATGGTGTTATAGTGCAGTCATCAGGCCACTGGCGGAGCGACGGGGCGTTATATCGCCAAAGTATTTGCTCAGCCCCCGACCTTTTACAAAAAATTATTTTGAAAAGAGGTATCCCCCATGAGCAGCTACAAATTTGAGACACTCCAGCTTCATGTCGGCCAGGAGCAGCCCGACCCGGCCACGGACGCACGGGCTGTTCCGATCTATCAGACCACCTCCTATGTATTTCACAGCTCCGCCCATGCCGCTGCCCGCTTCGGGCTGACGGACGCGGGGAATATCTATGGCCGCCTGACAAACTCCACCCAGGACGTGTTTGAAAAGCGCATCGCGGCGCTGGAGGGCGGTGTGGCGGCGCTGGCTACCGCCTCCGGCGCGGCGGCCATTACCTATACCATTCAGGCCCTGGCCCAGGCTGGGGGCCATATTGTGGCCCAAAAGACCATCTATGGCGGCAGCTACAACCTTTTGGCCCACACCCTGCCCCTGTATGGCATTACCACAACCTTTGTGGACATCCACAATATTGCCGAGGTGGAAAGCGCCGTCCAGGACAACACCCGCGCTATTTTCATCGAAACACTGGGAAATCCCAACTCGGACATCCCCGACATCGACGCCCTGGCCGACATTGCCCACAAGCACGGCCTGCCCCTGGTTATCGACAACACCTTCGGCACCCCCTATCTCATCCGGCCCATCGAGCATGGAGCTGACATTGTGGTACACTCCGCCACCAAGTTTCTGGGCGGCCATGGCACCACCCTGGGCGGCGTGATTGTGGACAGCGGCCATTTCGACTGGAAGGCCAGCGGCAATTATGCCCCTATCGCCGAGGCCAACCCCAGCTATCACGGCGTGTCCTTTGTGGACGCCGCTGGCCCCGCCGCCTTCGTCACCTATATCCGGGCCATCCTGCTGCGGGACACCGGCGCGACACTCTCCCCCTTCAATGCCTTTCTGCTGCTTCAGGGGGTGGAGACCCTGTCCCTCCGGCTGGATCGCCACGCAGAGAACACCAAGAAGGTGGTAGAATACCTTGCCAATCATCCCCAGGTGGAACACGTCAACCACCCCTCCCTGCCCGACCATCCTCAGCACGCCCTGTATGAAAAATATTTTCCCAACGGCGGCGGCTCCATCTTCACCTTTGA
Organism: Oscillospiraceae bacterium; assembly: GCA_021200935.1. GTDB lineage: Bacteria > Bacillota > Clostridia > Oscillospirales > Oscillospiraceae > CAJOIG01. The sequence continues at coordinate 14,857 of JAJQFY010000003.1, read as the reverse complement.
AATCAAGGGCGGCCAGGAGGAGGCCCACAAATTTATCGACAGCCTGGAGATTTTCTCCCTGCTGGCAAACGTGGCCGATGTGAAGAGTCTGGTGATCCATCCCGCCACCACTACCCACTCCCAGCTCTCCCCCCAGGAGCTGCTGGATCAGGGCATCAAGCCCAACACCATCCGCCTGTCCATCGGAACCGAACACATAGACGACATCATTGCCGACCTGGAAAAGGGCTTTCAGGCCGTGCGCTGAATCCAGCGCCCCCTATCTGGCAGAAATCCCCCGTGAAGACAAAAACCTTCACAGGGGATTTTTTTAGGGTTCTATTATATATTCAGCGCTGCGGCCAGGCCCTCGCGGGTACACCATTCCACGGTGCGGGCCTTCACGCAGTCGCCGATCTCAAAGAAGCTGTCCGCCGTGTGCATGAATGCGTCCGCCTGCTCCCGCTGGGGCCGCAGGCCCACAGCCAGCAGCACGCTGTCTGTCTTAACGGCCGCCGCCTCCCCTTCCCGCTCATAGCGGACAAGGCCAGGTTCGATGCCGGTGCATTTCGCCCCGGTCAGCACATGGATGTGGTCGGCGTGATCCCGCACCTCCACCATCAGCTCATCCCGGTGGCACTTGCTGGCGTCCCCCGCAAGCTGGGGCAGCATTTCCAGCAGGGTCACGTCCAGCCCCAGCCGCTGAAGATGGACCGCTGTCTCCAGGCCCACCTGACCGCCGCCGATAATCACGGTCTTTTTGCCAAGCTCGTCCTCGTGTCCATAGGCGGAGACGGCGGTGCGGGCGTTCTCCGTGCCGGGGATGAATTTCGGTATCACCGGCTGGGAACCAAGGGCGGCAATAATTCCGTCAAAGCCCTCAGTCATTTCTGGGGTGGCCTCCGTGTTCAGGCGGATAGTCACATTGCTCTTTTCAAGCTGGGCAATAAGCCAGTTTTTATAATTCGCCAGGGGCCACTTGAAGCTGACGTGGTCGGCATATTCCAAAAGCCCGCCCAGATGGGCCTGCTTTTCAAACAGGGTGACGCTGTGGCCCAGGCGGTCACATTCCAGGGCCGCGTACATACCGGCGGGGCCGCCGCCGATCACCGCCACCTTTTTCTTCACCGCCGGAGCGGGAATCTTCGCCGCGGCCTCCTCCTGGTTGAAGCGGGGATTCACCGCGCAGAGCATATACTGGCTGTTGTTGTCGGAGTCCAGGCAGCGCATACACTTGATGCAGGGTACCACGTCCTCCTTCTTCCCGGCCACGGCCTTGTGAATCCACTCCGGGTCGGCGATAAACTCCCGGGCCACGACCACAAAATCCGCCTTGCCCTGGGAAAGGATCTCCTCGCAGTCGTCCAGGCTGGTGATGCCGCCGATGGTGGACACATAGCACTGGTTCAGGCAGCCGCTCTTTTTGAAATGCTCGGCAATGAACACATTGGGATTCGGAGGCAGAAAGCCGCAGGGGTGCGTCCAGGTCATCCAGTCAGGGTTGTGCATACCGGCGCTGGCCTGGATGATGTCGCAGTAGGGCTGAAACTGCTGGGCTATCCGCAGCCCCTCGTCCAGGTCAATGCCGCCCTGCTGAAACTCCGTGCCGGACATACGCACGTCGATGATGAAGTCCGGGCCGACGGCCTCGCGAATACCCTTCAAAATTTCCACGGGATAGCGGCAGCGGTTTTCCGTGGAGCCGCCGTACTCGTCGGTGCGTTTGTTCGTATACGGCGACAGGAACTGGGCAATGGGGATGGAGTGTCCGAAATGGAGCATGACCCCGTCGAAGCCAGACGCCTTGAGGGTCAGGGCCGCCTCGATATATTCGTTTTTAAACCATTCCATTTTGTCCCTGGGAATCTCCCGGCCCAGAACCGGGTCGCCCATGATGGAGCAGCCGTCGGAGACGGTATAGCCGTCCGGGAAGATGCCGATCAGCTCCATGGTGCATTTGGCCCCATAGAGATGAATCCGCCCGGCCAGGTCGCAGAGCCGGTTGGTATGGTTCGGCACCTTTAAATCCCAGGAGCAGTGCTTGCCGTCGTCATGGCCTCCGCCTATGCTGGCCCCGGCACAGATGACAAGCCCCGCCCCGGCGGCGGCACGGCGTTCAAAAAAGCGGATAGCCTCCTCGGTTGGATAAGGCTGGCCGCTGGATGAGGTATGTATGGTGCTGGGCGCGGAGATGATGCGGTTTTTCAGCACTGCCCCCGCCACCCGGATAGGGGAAAATACATGGGAATATGGTTTCATGGTTGCCGCTCCTTTGGTCTTTTTTCCACATTGCGGAGGGCCGGTGAAGGCCCTCCGCAACGGGAAAGGTATTGAAAGTTATGAAGAAAGGTATAAAGACAAGGTAACATTCGCTCCCGTTCCGCCGTCCCCTTCTATTGCGGAAAGCTGCCAGGCAGCTCCCCGCAACGAAAAGGAACATTGGAGAGGAACATATGAAGAATCTGTCAGGTGTCTCAGGCGGGGATGATTACGATGTCGCCCTCATAGGTCTCGCCGGGGATAATCTCGGTCTCCACGCCGCCCACGGTCATGGTGCCGTTAATGACGCAGTCCTCGCCCACGATAAGCATAGTCAGATAGCTCTCGCCGGTGACGTCCCAGGTGGTGCCGTTGGTCAGCTCGACGATAACGCCGTTGTCAACAGCCTCGCAGGCCACGTCCGTGAAGTCGGACAGCAGGTAGTGCCAGCTCACATCGGTCTCATCCCAGCCGTTCTCCTCGAACCACTCCTCGTCCGCGTACTCGTCCCACCAGTCGGGGGAGGCGATCACGCCGATTTCCTCGCCGTCGTCGTTCACATAGGTGTAGGTGTACTCGCTGTGATAGGCGTGGGAGGCGGAGATGGTGCCGGTGTAGGTGCCGATGTTGTCCAGGATGACATACATATTCATGATGGCCGCGCTGTTGTTATAGTCGGTGTTGCTGCCGGAGGAGTTGTACATATCGCCGGTCAGCTCCTCCATGTTGGAGAAGGTGGCGGTAACAAGGTGATCGCCGTTTTTCTCGCTGGTGGAGGTGGTCAGGTCGTTCATCTCCTCCATGGTGCGGGTGCGCTCGCGGGTGTCCTCGTTATTGATGGTAAGCTCCTCATAGCTTACGTTGAACACATTGCCGCTTACACGGTCGTCCGTACTCTGTCCGGGGTCGTCGCAGTCAGCGACCTGGAGAATCACATTGCTGCCGGAGACCAGGGTGGCGTCGTCCACAAAGATGTTCACAGGGAAGCCCTTGATGACCATGGTGGAGCCGCCGGTGTAAAACTCGGTGCCGTCGTTGATGATGATGGTGCCGACAGAATCATAGTTGGAGGCACGCATATCGTCGTAGGACATGATGCCGATGCGCTCGGAATAGACCACGGTGTTCTTGGCCTCGTAGCCATCCTCAGCCAGAACCTCCTCCAGAGCGTAAATCTCATAGCCCTCGTTGTCCTTCAGGAAGGCGCTGTTCGCGCTCTCCAGGGTGGACACGATGCTGGTCAGGCTCTCCTCAGAGCTGCTGGTATAGACAACCGTGGGGCCTTCATTGGCCAGGATGCAGGCATAGGTGGGGGTGTAGATGGTGGAACCGGCAAACACGCCCAGCATATCGCCGATGATCAGCGTGCCATAGCCGGAAGGCTTGCCGTCGCTGGTGGTAATAACATTGTCCTTGTAGTCGTCCTCATAGAAGTCAAGATCCTCGATCTGCTCCTCGGTGGGCCCTTCCTCCAGGTCAACGGTCAGGCCGCCGGTAATGGCCGCCGTGCTGTTGATGAAGATCAGGTTCGCGCTGGTGGAGCAGCCGTCGAAGCTGAGAACGCCCCATTTCTCCGCCATAATGGTGCTGTTATAATAGGTGGTGGTGCCGTTGGTCAGCAGGTTGGTGCCGCGGGCATTGCCGTCCAGGCCCAGAACCCAGGGAACGGCGATCATGTTGTTGGTATCGGATGTGCCTACATAGCCCTCCACCGGCTCACCGTCATGGGTGGCGAAAGTAGAGTTTTTGATAAGAACCTTGGCGGTGCCGTCGATAACCAGGGATGTGCGAACCACGCCGCTGTTTTCGATGGTCACGTTGTCGATCGTCACCTCCGCGTCCCCGGCAGCGAAGATGGCCGCGCCGAAGCCCTGGAAGTCGCTGCCGCCGTTGCCGGTCAGGGTGAACGTGGTGTCTGTGATGGTGTAGGTGCCGCCGGTTATGATGACGCCGTTGAAGTTCTCGCCCTCGGAGGTGATGGAACCGCCGGTCAGGCCCTCGTCGTCATATTCGCCGTCCACAATGGCCTCGGTGACGCTGTAATCCTCGTTGATGCCGTCCTCGTCCACATACAGGGCGGTGCGGTATGCCTTTGTATAGTTGCCAACGGTGAACCGCTCGGTGGTGACAAGGACGCCGCCTTCGGGAATCTCGTCCCCTTCCTCATAGGCCGTCTCCACGCCGTCCACCACAAGGGTCGTCAGGGGCGTGGTGTCAAGCTCCACCTCGCCGGACGCTTCGCCGGAGCCGGACGCCTCACCCGATGCGGACGCCTCGCCGGAGGCGAAGGCTGTCATGCCCAGGCTGAGCATCAGGCAGAGAGCCATCAACAGGGCCAGTGCTTTACGCAGTTGCTTCATGGAATTTTCCTCCTAAAAAATATTTTTGTCATATCGCTGACGTGGAACTGCTTTCAGCACAACAGGCGAAGCTGAAAAAAACCTTAAAACTGGAAAAAAATCTTTTATTGATTTCAAGTAGCCGAAAAAACAAATCATGGTATTGTTATTGCAAAGAAAAGAGGTGGTATGTATGCGTATACTAATCATTGAGGATGAGGAGCGGATGGCCCGGACGGTGCAAAACCTGCTGGTGAAGCACGGCTATTCCGCAGACATCGCCTTTGACGGGGAGATGGGCCTGGATTACATACTGACCGGCGCCTACGACCTGGTGATACTGGACATTATGCTCCCCCGGCTGAACGGCTATCAGGTGCTGGAGGCCGTGCGCCGCCGGGGACTTCAGACCCCGGTGCTGATGCTTTCCGCCCGCTCGGACGTGGAGGATCGCATTGCGGGGCTGGACAAGGGGGCGGACTACTACCTGGCAAAGCCCTTCTCCTCCGGGGAGCTGCTGGCCTGCCTCCGGGCGCTGCTGCGGCGGCCCAAGGAGATAAGCTCCTCGCAGCTCGCCTATGGGGACATTGTGCTGGACACGGACAGCGGCAGGCTGACCAAGGGAGAAAAGTCCGTCATGCTCAACAAAAAAGAGCGGGACGTGCTTCGCCTGCTTATGCAAAAGGAGGGGCAGCCTGTCAGCCGGGAGACGCTGTTCGCAAACGTCTGGGGCATCGACAGCGGAGCGGAAAGCAACGTGATGGAGGCGTATATGAGCTTTTTGCGGAAAAAGCTGGTCTTTGTACAGTCTGATTTACGCATTGCCAGCCTCCGGCGAATCGGCTACTGCCTGTCCATGGAGGAATCGTCGCCATGAGCATAACAAAAAAGCTGAGGGTAAAATTCGTCGCTGTGTTTATGATCTCCATGCTGGTGTTCGCCGTGGCCCTGAGCGCCGTTATATACTATGAGCATAGGGCCGAGCTGGAACGGGACTGTATGGTGTATCTGCTGAACATCAATAACTATGTGAACACGGCGGATGTGCGCCCGGCGGAAGAGGAATTTGCCTCCTATCCTCCCTATTTCGTGCTGGAAATATCCGACTATGGCGAAGAGGCGGAAATCACCCTGGGGGATTTTTTCCTGGCCGACCAGGGCCTGACGGCGGAATCGCTTATGGACATCATGTCCACCCAGGTGGAGGAAACCGGCGTTTTAAGCGATTACAACGTCCGTTACTACAATGGCGTCCGGCAGAGCGGCACCCACCGCATTTCATTTATCGACATCGACTATATCACCAGCGAGCTGAACAGCCTCCTGCTGCATATCGCGCTTTTTGTAATCCCCAGCCTGGGCGTGTTGTTTCTTCTGGCGCTGCTGCTGTCCTGGTGGTTTGCCAAGCCCGCCAAGGACGCCATGGAGGATCAGCGGCGGTTCATCTCCTCCGCCTCCCACGAGCTGAAAACGCCTATTTCCATCATCACCACCAATATGGATTTGCTCTCCGAGGTGGAGGACATCAGCGACCCCAACTATGAGTTTTGCTGCGACAACATCCGCCACGAGTGTGACCGCATGAGCGGCCTGGTGGGGGCTATGCTGTGGCTGGCCCTCCCCGGCAGCCGGGACAGGCGGGATAACGCTGCCACGGTGGATTTCTCCCAGCTTTTGGAGCAGGAGGCCCTGCGCTTTGAGGTGATGGCCTTCGACCAGAAGCTGGCCCTGGAGGTGGACTGCGCCCCCAACCTGACTGTCCGGGGGGACGCAACCCAGGTGACGCGGGTCATTGACGTGCTGGTGGAAAACGCCTTAAAATACTGCGCCCCTGACGGCAGCATAAAAATAACGGCGGCCCCTTCCGGCAGCCGCCGCGTAATCTTCACCGTAGCCAGCACCGGCCAGGAAATCCCCAGAGAGGTGCGGGACAGCATTTTTAAGCCCTTCTATCAAATCGACAGCACCCGCCACGGCGCGGGCCTGGGCCTCTCCATCGCCCAGGAAATCGTCTCCTCCATGCACGGCTCCATCAAGCTGGAATACCGGGACGGGCAGAACTGCTTTGTGGTGGAGATGTGATGCTGACACAAACCATCAAGCGCCGGGACGAATCCCGGCGCTTGGCTTTGTTTGCAATATTTACTGGTCGGCGCCGAACTCGGCTTTGTAGGCTTCGGCCAGTTTTTCGGGCCAGTCGGAGGTGGCCTCCAGGATGCCGGTGAAGAAGCGGAGGGTCTTCGGCTCGTGGATGAAGCGCAGGCCGCCGATCAGGTCGCGGTGGTCGTACAGCCACTCTACCCGGTCGATGACATACTCGGTCTGGGACAGGGTGAACACGCGCCGGGGGAAGGCCAGGCGGAGCAGCTCCATGGAGGCAAAGCGCTCGCTGCCGTCGGCGTTGCGCTCCTCAGACAGGGTGCCGCGCTCCATGCCCCGGATGCCGCCGGCGATATACATAGCCGCCGCCAGAGCGCCGGCGGGGTATTCCTGCTGGGGGATGTGCGCGCAGAACTCCATGGCGTTCAGGTGTGCGCCCAGGCCGCCGCCGGGGGTGATAACGGGGACGCCGTACTCGTCCAGCTTGCGGACACAGTAATCCACAAACTGAGGCCCCTGGGAGATAACATCCATATCCATAGATTCGTCAAAGCCCACGGTCATGGCCTCCATCTCTTTAACGGACATACCGCCATAGGTCAAAAAGCCCTCGAACATGGGAACCAGATCCTCCATAGAGTGATACATGGCCTCATCCCGCACCAGGATGCCGCCGCCCCGGGCGAAGCCGAACTTCCGGCCAGAGAAGTAGATGATGTCGAACAGATCCGCGATCATGCGGGTCAGCTCCCGGATGGACTTGTCCTCCATGCCCGCCTCGCGCTTTTTGATGAAATACAGGTTATCCTGGAGCAGGGAGGCGTCCATAACGGTGATGATGCCGTACTTCTTCGCGATATCCGTAGCGGCCTTCATGTTGGCGTAGGAGACGGGCTGACCGCCGATCAGGTTGGTGCCGGACTCGATGCGGATGAAGGGGACGTTTTCGGGGGTCTCCTTCTTAATGCAGGCCTCCAGGGCCTCCAGGTCGATGTCGCCCTTGAAGGGGAGGTCGCTCTTGGGTTCCAGGCCCTCCTGCTTCACAAGCTCCTCCACACGGCCACCCACCCGGGTGATGTGGGCCTTGGCGGTGGTGAAGTGGTAGTTCATAATGACGCAGTTGCCCGGCTTTACAAACCGCTCGGTCAGGATATTCTCGCAGGCCCGGCCCTGGTGGGCGGGGAGCAGATAATGAATGCCAAAGATCTCCTCCAGCTTTTTCTGCATACGGTAGAAGGTCTCGCTTCCGGCATAGGCGTCATCGGCCCGGAGCATGGCGGACTGCATATTGTCGCTCATGGCGTTCACGCCGGAGTCGGTCAGCATATCCATAAAGATGTCGCCGTTGTGGAGCTGGAAGGTGTTATAGCCCGCGTCCTTGATGCGCTTTACCCGCTCGTCCACCGGCAGCAGGGTGAGCTGCTGGACGATTTTGACCTTGTGCATCTCCATAGGAATAGGCTCGTGGTTGTAAAATTTGATCTCAGGCATATTATTTCTCCTTAATAATGTTTGTCTTGCAGATTGGAAATAGGTTTTAAAGCTTTAAAGTGTCCTCGCACATTATAATCCTATTTCCCCCAATGTACAAGTAAATTTTTACAAAAAACAGCGGTGCGCCAAAACATTTTTCAGCGCATCGCCGTATCGCCGTAATGTTATTAAAAATCGAACAGGGTCATCTGGCTGGTCTCCGGCATATCGCCAAAGGCCCCCAGCTTCCGCAGGGCCTCGATATGGGCGGAGCTGACCTTGGGGCAGGCGGCGGCCAGCTCTTCCACGGAGACGAAGGAGTCCTTCTCCTCCCTGGCCCGGGCCAGATCCATAGCCGCCGTGTCCCCCAGGCCGGAAACGGCCACAAAGGGTACCCGCAGCATTTTGTCCCCCTCCGGCAGGAACTTGAAGGCGTCGGATTTATACAGGTCGATGGGCGCGAACTCAAAGCCCCGCATATAGAACTCATACACCATTTCCAGGGAGGTATACAGCTCCTCCTCCTTGCCGGTCAGCTTGGTGGCGGCCTTCAGCTCCTTGATCTTCTGCCTGACCTGGTTCAGGCCCCCGGTCATCATGGCGGCGTCGAAGCCGTCCTTCTGGCTCCGGCGGTAGAACAGGGCGGAATAGAACGCCAGGGGGTAATGCACCTTATACCAGGCAATGCGGAAGGCCATCAGCACATAGGCCACCGCGTGGGCCTTGGGGAACAGGTACTCTATCTTGTGGCAGGACTCGATGTACCACTCCGGGACATTATGCTCCCGCATGGCCTGCTCCTGCTCTTCGGTGAGCTGCTTGTTTTTCTTGCGGACGTTCTCCATGGACTTGAAGGCGGTGTTGGCGTCAATGCCCATGCTCATAAGATACAGCATAATGTCGTCCCGGCAGCCGATGGTCTCGGACACGCTGGCGGTCTTGGAGCGGATCAGATCCTGGGCGTTTCCAAGCCACACGCCAGTGCCGTGGGAATAGCCGGACAGCCGCACCAGCATATCGAATTTATCCGGCTGGGCGTCCACCAGCATTTGCCGGGTGAAGCCGGCGCCAAACTCCGGGATGCCAATGGAGCCGGTCTGCCCGATGATGGGGTCGTCCTCCGGCACGCCCAGGGCCTTAGGGGAGGAAAACAGGCTCATGGTCTCCGGGTCGTCCAGGCGGATGGTCTTGGCGTCCGTGCCGGTGAGCTTTTCCAGCATATTGATCATGGTGGGGTTATCGTGGCCCAGCTCGTCCAGCTTCAGCAGATAGTCCTCCATGAAGTGATATTCCAGATGGGTGGTGATAATATCCGTGCCGGGGTCGTCCGCCGGGTGCTGGACGGGGCAGAAGTCCGTCACGTCCATGTCCTGGGGGATAATAACCAGGCCGCCGGGGTGCTGGCCTGTGGTGCGCTTCACCCCCACAAGGCCCTGGGCCAGCCGGTTCATCTCTGCCTGGTTCATTTCCAGGCCACGATCCTCGGCGTACATCTTCACATAGCCAAAGGCGGTCTTGTCCGCGATAGTACCCACCGTTCCGGCCTTGAACACATGGTCGGCCCCGAACAGGGTGCGGGTATAGGCGTGGGCCTGGGCCTGATATTCCCCGGAAAAGTTCAGGTCAATATCCGGCACCTTGTCCCCCTTGATGCCAAGGAACGTGGCGAAGGGGATGTCGAACCCCTCCTTGCTCAGCTCCTGGCCGCAGTGGGGGCATATCTTATCCGGCATATCCGCGCCGCAGCCGTAGCCCTTGCCGGACTCAAAGTCTGTGTAATAGCAGTTGTGGCATAGATAGTGGGCGGGCAGGCTGTTCACCTCCGTGATGCCGGAGAGGTAGGCCACCAGGCTGGAACCCACGCTGCCACGGCTGCCCACCAGATAGCCGTGGGCGTTGGAATCCGCCACCAGCTTTTGGGCGGACATATAGATCACGTCGAAATGGCGGCCCAGAATGGTGTCCATCTCATGCTCCACCCGGTCGGTAATAATCTTCTCCGGGTTGTCGCCGTACAGCTCCTTCAGCCGCCCGTACACCAGTTCCTTTAGCTGGCCGTCGGAATTTTCAATGACCGGCGGATAGAGCCGCAGCTCCGGCAGCAGAGCCACCTGGCCCTCTATCATATCCGCCACCAGGTTGGTGTTCGTCACCACCACCTCGTAGGCTTTTTCCTCCCCCAGGTAGTCAAACTCCCGCAGCATTTCCTCCGTGTTGCGGAAATACAGAGGCATATCCTGGTCGGCATCGGAAAACTTCTTGGCGTTTAGAAGAATGTGCCGGTATATCTCGTCCTCCGGCTCCATGAAATGCACGTCCCCGGTGGCGCAGACAGGCTTTCCCAGCTCCTCCCCAAGCTGAATCACCCGGCGGTTCATGTCCTGTAGCTGCTCCACAGACTGGGCCATGCCGTTATTGAGCATAAAGGCGTTGTTGGCAATGGGCATGATCTCAAAGTAATCATAAAATTCCCCTATGCGCCGCAGCTCCGCCCGGCTGCGGCTTCTGGCTACGGCCTGGAACAGCTCCCCCGCCTCGCAGGCGGAGCCGATAAGAAGCCCCTCCCGGTGCTGCATCAGCAGACTTTTCGGGATGATCGGCACCTTGCGGAAATGCTCCAAATGGCTTTTGGAGATCAGCTCATACAGGTTTTTCAGCCCCACCCGGTTTTTCACCAGCAGGGATATGTGCCGCGTCCGGGGGTGCTTGCCCGCCTTTTTCCGCAGGGCGAAGCACAGGCTGTTCACCTCGCTCAGGCGGGACGCACCCTGCTCCCGGAGCATGGGGATGAACTTTTGCAATATCCGCCCGCAGACCAGGGCGTCGTCCGAGGCCCGGTGGTGCTGGAAGCCGGGCAGACCCAGCCGGTCAGACACGATGTCCAGCTTGAATTTCCGCAAATCGGGCAGCAGGGCCTGAGACAGGGCCAGGGTGTCGATATACAAAGGCTGGAAGGGCCGCCCCATCCGCTCCGCTGCGGCGGAGATAAAGCCCACGTCAAAATCCGCGTTGTGGGCGCAGAGGGGCCACCCCGTCGCGAAATCCAGAAAGGCCCCCACGGCCTCGGCCTCCTCCGGGGCGTCGAACACGTCCCGGTCGGTGATGCCGGTCAGGTGCTGAATGTTCAGGGGGATGGGCATACCGGGGTTCACAAAGGTCTGGAACCGCTCCCCCGGCTTTCCGTCCGGGCCGAAGACCACCGCGCCGATCTCTGTGATGCGGTCGTTCTGGTCGGACAGGCCGGTGGTCTCGATGTCGAAGGCCACATATTCCCCGTCCACAGGGCCGTCCCCCTCCCCGCGAACGGCGGCGGCCTCGTCGATGTCGTTTATGTAATAGCCCTCCATGCCGTAGATGACCTTCACGTCCTTGGCGGCCTTGGAGGCGGCGGGGAACGCCTGGGCCACCCCATGGTCGGTGATGGCCACGGCGGGCATACCCCAGGCCGCCGCCCGCTTCACCGCCCCCGCCGGGTCGGTCAGGGCGTCCATGGTGGACATCTGGGTGTGCAGATGCAGCTCCACCCGCTTCACCGGGGCGTTGTCTGGGCGGAGAGGCGGGGCCTCCGCCGTCTGGATATGGCGGGGTTCCAGCTCCACTTCCTTGCTGTAGTTATTGAATTTCATAGCCCCGGAGACGGTCAGGTACATCCCCGGGGAGATTTTGCCGGTGATGGACTGATCCTCCTCCTTGGGGATGAACTTGGACACCCGCACGCTGCCGGTGCCGTCGGTCATGTCGAACTGCAAAACCGAGGCCCCCAGCTTCTGGATGACCCGGCTCTCCGCCGCGAACACCCTGCCGGAGACAATGACCGTCTTCTGCTCAGGGCTGGCGCTGCACATAGCCGTGGGCAGGCCCTTGATGGTCTTCCCCATCAGCACGGAGCCGCCCTTTTTCTCCCCCTTGGGGGCGGGCTTTTTCTCCTGGGGCCAGGTGGCGGACAGGGTGACGGCCCGCAGGCCGTATTCCTGCGCCAGCCTCCATTCCAGGGAGGACACCTCCGCCGGGGCGGGCATAGAGGGGAACCGGGCCTGAACGGTCATGTCCATGCGCTCACGGTTCACGGTGGCGGAGAGAACGCTGGCGGGGCCAAGGTTCCCGTAGCTCTTGTCGATCCCCTCGCAGCAGGGGAACATATCTAAAAACGGAATGGCGTCCAAGGCTTATGTATTCCCTCCCTCGCGCTCGATCAGCGCCATCAGCCGGTCCAAAAGCTGGGCCTCTGGTATTTTCGTCTCTACGACCTGCCCCTTCCTGAACAGGCTGCCGAAGCCCTTGCCCCCGGCTATGCCGAAATCGGCCTCTCTGGCCTCGCCGGGGCCGTTGACCTCGCACCCCATGACCGCAACGGTGATGGAGCTTTCCAGGCCGGAGAGCCGCTCCTCCGCCGCCCGGGCCAGGGAGATCAGGTCAATCTGCGTCCGCCCGCAGGTGGGGCAGGAAACGAACCGCACCCCGCCCTTTCGCAGACCGCAGGCCCGCAGGATGGCAAGACCGGCCCGCACCTCCTCCGCCGGGTCGGCGGTCAGGCTGACACGGATGGTGTCCCCAATGCCCTCCATGAGCAGGGTGCCGATGCCCACGGCGGAGTTCACAAGCCCACCGTAGCTTGTCCCCGCCTCAGTGACGCCAACATGAAGGGGGCAGCCGAACCGCTCCGCCGCCAGGCGATAGGCGGCTGCCGCTGTGGGAACGTCCGACGCCTTGACAGAGAGGGCCACGTCCTGAAAGTCCGCCCTCGCCAGGGCCTCCAGTTCCAGGGCCGCGCTCTCTACAAGGGCCTCCGCCGTGGGGCCGCCGTATTTCGCCAGGACGCCCTTTTCCACGGAGCCGGAGTTCACCCCCACCCGAATGGGGATGCCCCGCTCCTTGCAGGCATGGGCCACCGCCGCCACCTTTTCAGCGGAGCCGATGTTGCCAGGATTAATCCGCACAGCGGAGACCCCGGCCTCCGCCGCCAGCAGGGCCAGCCGGTAGTCGAAGTGGATATCCGCTACCACCGGCATAGGGGCCTGGGCCATGATGTCCTTCAATGCGCGGGCCGCCGTCTCATCGGGTACCGCCACCCGGATGATGTCGCACCCCGCCGCCGCCAGGGTACGCATTTGGGCAAGGGTCGCCGCTGCGTCCTGGGTCTTTGTGTTGCACATGGACTGGACGGACACGGGCGCGCCGCCGCCCACGGGGATATTCCCCACATGGATCTGCCTTGTCTGCTCTCTTTTCATGGTTTTCTCTCTCCCTTATCCTGTGACGATACGCACAATGTCGTTGTACATCACAAACACCATCAGCCCCATCAGCAGCACCAGCCCGGCGGTGTTGATATACGCCTCGTATTTGGGGTCTATCTTTTTCCTGGTTAATTTTTCCAGCACCCAGGTCACAAGCAAAAAGAATATCCGTCCTCCGTCCAGGGCCGGGAGGGGCAGCAGGTTCATCACCGCAAGATTGATGGCAATAAACGCCGCCAGGTAGGCGATATTTAAAAACGCGTCGTAGGTGGTTGCCGATTCCGTCCCCACCTCGGCGATCATGTCCACAATGCCCACCACGCCGGACATCTGGTCAACGCCCACCGCGCCGGTAATCAGGTCTAACAGGCCCAGCCGCACCATACGCACGAAATCCATAGCGCAGTACCAGGAATATTTCATTTGGGCTAAAACCCCTGTCTCCTTCACCCCGAAATACAGGCCGTAGCGCATGACGGCCTCCCCGGTATCCGGGTCGGTGTATTCCAGGAGGGTGATGTAGTAGTCCTCCAGCGTCACCTTTTCCCCGTCCCGGATGACTACGATGTCCGCGTAATCGCTGCCGCTCCGCTGAAGATAGGTGGACACGTCGGAGGAGAAATAAATCCGCTCCCCGTTGATTTTATAGAAGGTGTCCCCCACCATAAGGCCGTCCTCCCCCTCGTAGGGGCAGCCGTCCATAAAGCTGGTGATGGTGGGGGTGGTGAAGGCGGATAGCTGGGAGAAGCAGACCACGATCAGCACAAAGCCCAGCAGGAAGTTCATAAACGCCCCCGCCGCCAGGATGATGAGCCGTTTCCACACGGCGGCGTTGGAAAAGGCCCGGGGGTCTTCGGAATCCTCGTCCTCCCCCTCCATGGCGCAGTACCCGCCGATGGGCAGGCAGCGAAGGCTGATCTGCGTGCCGCTCTTGCTCTCCTTTTTCCAGATGGCTGGCCCCATGCCGATGGCAAATTCCAGCACCTTCACCCCGCAGAGCCGGGCCGCCAGAAAATGCCCCAGCTCGTGGACGGCGATCAGCACGCCGAAGATGACGATAGCCAGCAAAATGTATAGCAAAGTACCCATAAAAAGCTGTGTTCTCCTGAAAGCATTGAAAAAACTGGATTCCTCTTACTATCTCAAGGGCCTGGGGACGGGGCGTCCGCCCCTTGGGAAGTATATGCCGCCCCTGGCCCTGTTCATGCGCCTGTGGTCTACAGGGAATTGCAAAAAGAAATATTTACATAATTATATCACAGTAAATTCTTTTTTGCAACCCCTCCCCTGCCGCTCCAATGTCGATTCATCACCCATAGGGGGTACCCCATGGAAAAATCGACAAGAGAGGCCGCAATCCATTGCGCCCCAAGGGGTTTCTCTCTTGCTACCCCCCGCAAGAGAGAAACTGCAAGGGAGAAAAAATAAGACATGGAAAGAAATTATTATAAGATTTATTAATAATATATA
>JAJQFY010000159.1 GCA_021200935.1 Oscillospiraceae bacterium | reverse complement strand
GTATATGACTTTTTCATTGCCAAATAATTATATATCTTAATTAGAATGCTGTCAGTGACGGCGCTGACTTATAAGTGTCTAAAAAATTTCAGGATTATTATATGATATTTAAAAATCAAAGACGAAAGGATATTTTTATGGATCGTTTGAAAGGAAAGGTCTCCATCGTCACAGGTGCCAGCTCTGGCATCGGCAGGCGCACTGCCGAGGTGTTTGCTCAGGAGGGCAGTGATCTGGCGCTGGTGGCCCGGCGGCTGCACAGGCTGAAGGAGGTGGAGGCAGAGTGTACCGCCATGGGCGTGAGAGCGATTTCAATCTCCGCAGACATCAGCGTATACGAGAATTGCCAGCGGGTGGTACAGGAGACCATCGCCGCCTTCGGGCGGGTAGATGTGCTGGTGAACGACGCCGGTATCGCCGACAAGCATCGTCCTGTTACGCGCATTGAAAACGACTGGTGGGATCACGTTATTGCTGTGGATCAGAACAGTGTCTACTATATGATGAAAGAGGTTCTGCCCTATATGGAAAAGGCTGGCAGCGGTTCTATCGTTAACATATCCTCCATTGGCGGCGTGGACGGTATTGCAGGCATATCCTATTCCGCGGCCAAGGCTGCGGTCATTGCCATGACCAAGAACGTGGGCATTCAGTACGCAGGTACCGGCATCCGCTGCAACTCTGTCGCACCTGGCCCCACACCCACTGAGCTGAATACCCCGGAGCAGATTGCCACCTTTGACAGCGAGTTCTCCGCTAAGTGCCATCGGCACTTCGATGCTTCCGTGCCGGAGGTCACTGTGGATGATCAGGCCAATGCTATTTTGTTCTTCGCCAGCGATGATTCCAAGGGCTGTAACGGTCAGACCCTTGTTGTGGATAATGGCTGCACGATTTGACGGGGGTTATCGTAATTAATCGATTATCTGTGGTTTCCTTCTTATGAGTGTTCTGGAGGTAGCATTTCTTTGATGCGCCTCCAATCACTTTTTAAGGCGGCTTATGGAAGTCTCATCCATTCTGGCGCTGGGTCATCCCCGTAAGTGACTGCCTCCGGGGCATCAAGACGAAGAATACCTGCGAGACGATACTGGGTAGCTGTCCTGCTTTGAGCGCTGTCCTTTGTCTTCATGATCTATGGTCTGCGCACTGATTTCAGAAAAAACATATTGAAAATGTCATAGCGGATGTTATACTGATTATAGAATAAAAGAAAGAAGAAATTGCTATGGATAACACATACACAGCAAATGCTGGGCAAACCTATATGCCCTTCCAGGAGAACATCCATGTAAAGACACTGCCCTATGAGCCGTTGCAAAAGCCAGAGCCGCCTTATGCGCCGCTTACTCTGAATCCTGCGGCGCTGGAAAAGGGCTGGGTCATCCAATCCCAGGCGCAGCATTTTCTCTTCGGCGTCACTGCTGCCATGCTCGATTGGTTCTGGGCAAATATGGAAAAGGGATATTATCTGTGGGCACCCGGCTCCCACAAGCGCTTCAACTGGGTGCGCGAGCCGTGGAAATACGGTTTTCTCCGCTCCGCCCACAAAATATCCGAATCGGTGGGAGAAGGTGTGGCTGTGTTCGGTGGAAGTGGTGTTGAGATACAGAGATTGGATCTGGACTGGTTCCCGTTCTCATCGACGTTGGATCATGTTATTGTCGAGGGTGTATTTAATGGAGTGGGAGAGTTTGTGGATATGACTGTCCATATGTGGCAGGACCGGCCCAACGGGTGCGACCACATCACCGCTGCGGTAGCTTCTACCACCGTAACCCAGCCCCCTGACTTTGTCATGGAGATGCTGGAGCAGGATCCGAACTCCCATATCGTCCCGCCCAGCGCAACCGACCACTGCGAGTATGAAGCCAGCCGCTGGCCGGTCTTTCTTCCCAAACTCTATGCCTTGTGGGAGGGACATCCTGACCCAACACAAAACGTCCCCTGCGACCTGCGGGTGGAAAAGACGGGGCCGTACACCTGGAAATATACAAATTTGTAATAATTCGGCGGTCAAGCGTGGTTCGTTCAACCGATGTCCCGTAGGTCAGTCATCCTTTCATTTTTCATTGTAGATTAGGCATGAACCATTAAACAGCACTGTTTTGCCAGCACCATTCTGAGTCAAACATATTGTAGCCAGCAATGCCGAGGTATATACCGAGGCATTGCTGGCTACTCCTTATACCAAGTCTGACCCAACCAAATGGGCAAAAAATTGCCCCATCATGACAGAAGCTCCTGATAGCATTGATCAAAGCTTCGCAGAAATTCATCCAGCTCATCCTGCGTCGTTAGGTGGCTGAGGCTGATTCGCCAGGAGGAGAGGGCGGTTTGGCGATTGCGGCTGACAGCGTACACCGCTTTGGAGATTGTTCCCTCCACAGAGCAGGCCGATTTGACGGAAACACATACACCGCGTTGATCCAGCGCTTTCTGAAACGCCGCACCCTTGATGCCCTGAACACTGAGATTGAGGATGTGCGGGACGGCATTTGCCGGACTGTTGATAGATACTGCCGGATATTGTGCCAGTGCATCTCTGAGCCGATGGTTCAGCTCCTGCACATAGCGCACTCGCTTTTCCTGCTGGGTCAACGCCAGAGAGAGTGCCGTCTCTGTGGACACTGCCAGAGCCAAAGTCGGTGTTCCGCTGCGATAAACAGTTGTGCTGGTTCCTCCATGGATCTGCGGCTCGATGACCAAATCCTTCCTTTTCAGTAGCAGACCGCTGCCGTTTAGTCCGTAAAATTTATGAGGCGCAATGCTTATAGCGTCCACGCCGTCTGTCACCAGCGCCGTTTTTCCAACAGCCTGCGTAGCGTCCACATGGAAACGGCAGTTTGGAAAATCCTTCAGCACCTGAGCAATTTCACGAATCGGCTGCACCGTACCCAGCTCGCTGTCTACCGCACAGACTGATACCAGAACAGTATCCTGCCGCAGAAGCTCCCGAAGCTGCTCCAGATCCACGGTGCCGTCCCGGTTGATCCTGACAAGGTCGATCTCACAGCCCTGCCACTGGAGTGCGGACAGCGTGCCGCTGACGGAGGAATGCTCCAGGGCAGTGGAGATAATGTGCTGCCCTTGGTGCCGCGATGCCTGTACGATTCCCTTGATGGCCAGATTGTTGGACTCGCTGGCCCCGGAGGTATAGATGATCTCAGCGGGGTCAACATCCAGCAGAGCGGCGATGTGAGCCGTGGCCCGATTCATCTCGTCTAGGGCCTCCCGTCCGGCTGTATGCGTGGAATTTGGGTTTCCAATATAACGCTGTTCCGTTTGAACAAATGCCTCTAAAACGGCAGGATCCGCCGGTGTGTTGGCGGAATAGTCCAGATAAATCACATCATACCTCCGCTATCCCTCAAAGTGTCAGCCATGGCCGGAACGCTCGTTCTCTGCGAACCTGTTCCAAAGGAAGGTCGAGCAGAAGCATCGTTTCCTCTCCGGCGGCTTTAAAAATCAGCGAGCCATCCGGCCCCGCAGCCAAAGACTGACCTGCAAAGCTTATGGCATATTCCTGCCCCACCCGGTTACACATTGCGGCGAACACAGTGCTTTGGAAGGCCTGTACCCGTATCTCCCACTCGAACAGCTCCAGCGGCTCTCCCTCTATGTTGGCAGTGGGAATGATAACCAGATCCGCTCCCTGCTTTGCACAGGTTCGGATGCCGTCAGGCAAATGCCGGTCAAAGCATATCACTACGCCAACCGTCCCGAAAGAAAGCCGATAGACCGGGAACCCGCAGTCGGAGGGCGTGTAATAATCCTGCTCATAGAAATACCTGGACTGAGTAATATGAACCATTTTGGAAACGCCCAGGATTTCCCCGTTTGAGTCAATCATCACGGAAGCGTCATAGAGCTGCCCGCCCTGCTGCAAATACAGATTGGGGCAGGCGCAGATACGGAACGTCCGGCAGGCGTTCCGAATGGCGGTCAGCTCCGGCCCGTCCAGCGTCATGGCCCAGCGGCCTGCGGCCCGTTTTTCATATTGAGGAAAGAATGGCGATAGCTGAAGCTCCGGGAAAAAGATAAGATCTGCCCCGGCCTTTCCCGCCAATTCTATATAGTGCAGCGATTTATGCAGGTTTTCCTCTATACTGCTTCCCATCTGCATCTGAGCCATAGCCAACTTCACAGTGTTTCTTCCTTTTTCCTTTTTGAGTTCATCCCACCTTCTAAGCGGTGACGGTAATCGTGTTTTTCAGCATACCCATCCAGCAGGAATAGGTATAGGTTCCTTCCTCTTCAGGGGTAAATGTAATCGTCACTTCTCCGGCGCTCAGCGTGACCTGCTGATCAAAGGCAGAGAGAATGATCTCCTTGTTGCAGCCGTTCAGCGCGCTTTCCTCTACCTCGATCGTCCACACCACAGGAATACCGGCAACGACCTGAATGTCGTCGTAGCCGTTTGCGTGGAGCGTGGTGGTGACATACTGCGTATCGCCGTCTACCTCGGCGACAATCACATCGCTGCTGCCGGAGGAAGCGCTCGGCAGAGTGAACCCGGTCAGCACCAGGTTATTCTGCACTGTGAACATACCCATCAGCACCAGCAGGGCGGCTCCGGCCTGGAGCACCCGCCGCCGCCATTTCATCTTGAGAAATCCTGCCGCTGTACCGCACAGGAGTACCAGAGGAATGGTACCAAGGCAAAAGAAGAACATGGAGGCTGCCCCAGCGGCCAGACTGCCGCTGGCAATGGCATAAAGCTGCATGGACTGGAGAGGGCCGCAGGGCATCAGACCGTTTACAAGTCCGATTGCATAAGGGCCATGCGCCCGAAAGGATGCCAGAGCATTGGTCAGTCCTTTGGGGATTCGGAACCGAACCAGTCTGGGCAGGGAAAAGCCGCCCATCATGCACACGCCCATCACCAGCATGAACAGTCCGGCCAGCAGTCCTATCACACCCCGAACCTGGAGTGAAATGGCTGCTTTTTCCCCAATGAAGCCCAGCACAGCGCCAATCAGCGTATAGCTGGTCAGGCGTCCCAGATTATAGAGCAGACTGCCCCGCAGGGGATGCTGTCCTTCGCTGCCAAGGCTCTGAGCCATGTTCAGTCCGCCGCACATAGCGACACAGTGAACGGAGGTCAAAAGACCGATGAGAAACAGTGCCAGAAAGCTCACCTGCTCCTCGCTTACGGTGGGAAATGCCTGAAAAAGCTCTGTCAGTCCGAGCTGCCGGGCAATGGTATACAGGCCCAGAAGAATGACCAGGAACCAGATTGCATTGCCCTTGCCTTTGGGATGTGTTACCACGGAATAGCCTGCTGACTGCACCGCCTGCGTGATCTGCTCCGGGGTGCAGGGCGAGGAAAATTCAGCCTCCAGCAGCCCTTTCTGCCGATCAGCCTGCACAGCGTGTACGCCCTCCAGTCTGGATACCGCCAGCTCCAGGACGCGCTCGCAGCCATCACAGGTCATTCCTTCAATATGAAAGCTCTGTTTTTCCATTGTATCCGCTTCAGAACTGCTTCCAGTTGACGAACCGGCTGGCATTTTCCTCCAGGAAGGAGGTGGGAACAGTGATGACGCCGTCCGCCTCAGTGTAATCCTCCGCTGTGATGGGGACGGGGTTGCAGCCGCCGCTTACCACGCCGACGTCAGTAGAGGAGAAGCGGTTCATACAGTTTTGGCAAATAAAATCGTCCCCTTCCTGCACGAAGTAGGCATAGGGGGAGCCGTTGCATACCTGACAGGTATTCAGCGCCAGCCGAATCGTACCGTCGGAGGCCAGCACTGCCAGTACCTCCACCGTAATGCCATCCGCATCATAGTCGAAATAGCTGGCCTCCGTGCCAATATCCGCCGTCTGAATGAGCAGGTCGCCTTCGCTCACAGAGGCGACGGTTGAGTCTTCATCATCCTGCAAACGGGGAAGGAGTACGGCTGCCGCTGCCGCCAGAACCACGAGAACGGCCACGACAGGCAGCAGTATATTTTTATGACTTGTCGTTTTTTTCATGCCAAAACCTCCAGTCCGCACTGTATCATCGCCTGCCTCAAATCGCCAAGGATGTCATCAATGTCCTCAATGCCGACAGAAAAGCGGAAGAAGCCGCTGTGAAATTCCTCCGGGTACAGATATTGTCGCTCATCGTTTTCGCCCAGGAAGACGATCAGGCTCTCATCGTGGCCCAGGGAAACGGCGGAGGTGACGACCTTCAAATGACTGACAAATCGGTTGTGGGTGTCATGATCTGCTTTCAGGCCGAAGGACAGAACGCCGCCGTAGCCGGGAGACATCTGCTGGGCAGCGATGGCGTGTCCCGGATGACTCTCCAGGCCGGGATAGGCCACAAAGCTGACGCAGGGCTGCTTTTCCAGCCAGTGGGCTACCGTCAGGGCGTTTTCGTTGTGCTGCCGCATCCGCAGAGGGAGAGTAACGCTGCCCCGCATGATGAGCCAGGCGTTGAAGGGACTGATGGTGCCGCCCAGATTGACCTGGGAGACCGCCCGAATCTGATCGAGATGTGCCTTTTTGCCCACAATAGCGCCGCCCATGGCATCGCCGTGGCCGTTGATATACTTTGTCAGGCTCTCCACAGAGAAATCCGCCCCCAGCTCCACGGGACGCTGGTTATAGGGCGAGGCAAAGGTGTTGTCCACGCTGAGCAGCGCTCCATGCCGGTGGGCAATGTCCGCGATGGCGGCAATATCAGAGACAGTAAGGGTGGGATTGCCCGGCGTTTCGATATGGATGAGCTTAGTGTTGGGTCGGAGGGCTGCCTCCACGTTGGCCGGGTCGGAGGTGTCCACGATGGTGGTCTCCACACCAAATTTATTGTTCAGCAGCTCATGGAGCAGCCGGTAGACGGCAATATAGGTGACGCTGGAAAATATTACATGGTCGCCCTGGTTCAGTAGCGCGAAAAACAATCCGCTCAGAGCGGCTACGCCGGAGGCCAATACTACGCAGTCCTCGCCGCCCTCCAGGGATGCGATCCGCTCCTGGAGATATTTCTGATTGGTGCCGCCGTTGCGGGTATATAAATTTCCGTCGGCGCTTGACCAGTTCATATCCGTGGGGTCGTATGGCAGGGCATAGCTGTTGGCCATGGTGATGGGGCGCTTGATAGCGCCGCTGTCCTTATCCGTCCCGTTGCCCACATGAACAGCTCTGGTAGCGAAGCCGGCCGTGTCAAAATCGTTTGGCATAAAGTTACCTCACTTTATATTGTAAACCTATATACATACTAGGATAATTGGAATCATAGCACGACTGCACGAGCATGTCAAGCCGTTTTGCACATATCAGCACCCGGAAAAGCCCGTTTGTCGGGGCATATTTGCCTCCGTCTGTGCTGGCAGAAAATAAAAATCATAAAAACATGGGGATTTAATCAAAAAAGGTTGACAAGACGCTGCTTCTGTGTTAATATCCCATTATGCCTACAGAAATACAAGGTAAAACACATGGAAGGAGAAAACGGAAGATGTGGAATAAAAACACCTGTTGTTGTGAACGAATGCTTTGCTCCCGGACTGTTCAAGTGACCGGGCGCTTAAACGCGCCTATATTTCCCCGGCGAATCATATCTGCGGCATAGGGATAGCATTACAGTCACTTACAGTTCGGGAGCGCAAGCGGCCCGAACTTTTTTCTGCCCAGTACGGGTTGCTTAGGATTCAGATACAATTCAATACATAGCATTGACTGGACAAACCGGAGATTCTTCCTAATTGTGGCAGAGGCCACAGAAGAAGGCTCTGGTTTTGTGATTTCTCAAACCTAATTCTTTGATTTGTAAGGAGAATAAAAACATGAAGCTCAAACAATGGATTGCTGTTCTGCTGGCTGCAGCAGCTTTACTGATTCCGCTGACTGCCTGCGGTAGCTCGAATACTGATACTGCCGCAGCGAACGAAGACGCAGAAACGCAGACTGCCGGTGACAATGCCGCCGCAGCAGAAAGTGATGATGAGACTGCTGAAGACGAGGCCGAGGCCACGGAAATCAAGTGGAGCATTACCATTCCCGGCGCCAGCGGCTCCCTGTGCAATTCCCCCACCTATCTTGCCTACGAGCTTGGCTATTTTGCAGAGGAAGGGATCGACGCAGAGCTGATCACCGCAGACTTCGAGACAAAAAAGGTGGGACTAAATAATGGCACCATCAGCACGGTCAACGGAGACTTCCAGTATTTCCAGTCTATCGAGGCTGGGGTGGGCATGACCATTGTGGGCGGCCTGCACGAGGGGTGCATTAAGCTGAACGTTCTGGCGGATTCCGATATTGAAACCGGAGCGGATCTGGAGGGCAAGACCATTGCCGTGGACGAGATTGGCGGCTCGCCCTATCAGGTGACAGTCCTGTGGCTGGCCCAGTATGGGCTGTCTGTGGACGATGTAAACATCGTGGCCTATAACGACAGCTCTCTGGAGATCGAGGCGCTCAAGAGCGGTCAGGTGGACGTGGCCGCCGTGTGGGATCCCATCGCCACGATTTCCACCCAGGACGGCACCGTCCGCACCATCTTGGACATTGGCACCGATGAGCCGTTTGCGGGGCATTTCTGCTGCTTCCTGTATGCTTCCACCAAGGTGGTGGAGGAGCAGCCGGAGCTGATCGCCGCAGAACTGCGGGCCTATTATAAGGCCCAGAACTGGATCTATGAAAACCCGGAGGAGGCGGTGCGGATCGTCACCGAGAAGGGCTACGTCTCTCTGGACGAGGAATACTTTGACATCGCCGTAGAGCTTGTGAAGAGCTACAGCTACCCCTCTACGGAGGCGTATGCAAACGGAGAGTGGGACATCGAAGGCGATATTGAATATTATGCCCAGGCTCTGTATGACGCGGGCTTTTTGACCACCGACCCGGAGGAATTTGTATCCATTGCCTACACGGAAATAGACCTGACTCTGGGATTGGATGACTAAAGCAGCGGCGCTGTTGCCCGCCGCCTCTCCCTAAAAGGAGGCGGCGGAGCAGCCGATTCTTTGGAAGGGCCTGACTGTTTCCCTGACAAGAAAGCGAGGGATATTTTTGCAAAAAAATCATTCAAACAATTCTGCCCATCACCCAGGAACCGGGAACCTGACCGGGCAGCAGGTATCGGGAAGGCGCCTGCTGGGGGCGGCAGTCTTTACCGTCTCCGGGTTCGGAATTGCCATTTTGTCTAACTGGCTGCTGCCACAGGTGGCGGAGACAACCAATGCCGTATATGAGGTAGGAGCTGTTACCCTGACGCGCAACAGCTTTTACAGACTGGTGCTTCTTGGTATTATGCTGATTTACGCCCTGGGCGGCGTGACGGCCTGGTTCAATGATTCCCGCAGGCCCCGCTATGTAAAGCAGGCGGCCTTCCGCTTTGCCATGGGTATCGTGCTGGCGGTCTATGACCTGGTAGCGACCAAGCTGGCGCTGACGCCGCAGCCCTTCTTCCCTGGCCCGGCGGAGATACTGGAATCCTTTTTATCTGATGGGAGCAATATTTTCAAAAATATGCTGTATTCCCTGCGGTTGTTCGGGGCGGGCTTTTTGCTGGGAACGCTTTTGGGCGTGTCCACAGGAATCCTGATCGGCTGGTTCCCCAGGGCGTACTACTGGATCTATCCTGTGCTGAAAATCACTGGGGTTATTCCGGCGGTGGCCTGGATGCCCTTTGCTCTGACGGTATTCCCCACGGCTTTTTCGGCGGCGGTATTCCTCATTATTATATGCTCCTGGTTCGCGGTGGCGTCTCAAACCAGCTTTGGAATACAGAATACGCCAAAAACGCAGCTTGAGGCGGCGCGAACGTTGGGAGGCAATACATTTTATCTTGTGTTCCATGTGGCTGTCCCTCAGGCCATGCCCCAGGTATTCACCGGCATTACCACCGCCTGCGCCAGCTCCTTCACCTGCCTGGTAATTGCGGAGATGATGGGCCAGCCCGGCGGCCTGGGATATTACATAAATATTGCCAAGGTCTGGGCAGCGTACCACAAGGTCTTTGCGGCTATTTTGGTCATGGCGATTTTGTTCAGCCTGATACTGGCGATCCTAGGCGCGGTGCGAAGCTATGTCCTGCGCTGGCAAAGGGGGCAGTTTAAATGAGCGATGTGATATTGGAGCTGAAGGGCATCGACCGCATCTATACCGACGGAGACGACCCGGCCACGGCCACGACTGTGGAGGCCCTGCGGAACATCAATTTGCAGATATTCGAGGGGGAGTTTGTCTCCATCATCGGCACCTCCGGCTGCGGCAAAACCACTATGCTTCGGCTCATTGGCGGACTGGATCAGCCTCAGGCGGGGCAGGTGCTGCTGCGGGGAAACCCTATCACCGGGCCAGACCCGGAACGGGCCTATGTGTTCCAGCAGGGGAGTCTGTTTCCCTGGCTGACGGTGGAGCAGAATATCGCCGCCGGATTAAAGGCCCGCCACGTCTATCGTCAGGAGAAGGATAAGATAGCGCAGTATATCCAGCTCATCGGGCTGGGGGGCTTTGAAAAAGCTTATCCTCATCAGATCAGCGGCGGCATGAATCAGCGGGTGGCCATCGCCAGGGCGCTCATTAACAATCCGGCGGTGCTTCTGATGGATGAACCTATGGGGGCGCTGGATACCTTCACCCGCGCCGATTTGCAGGATAAGCTGCTGGAGATCTGGGAGCAGAACAAAACGACCATGATCCTGGTGACGCATGACGTGGACGAGGCCATCTACCTCTCCGACCGCATCGTCATTATGACGCCAAGGCCGGGAAAAATCAGCGAAGTGCTGCCCGTCCGGCTGCCCCATCCCCGTGACCGCGGCGGCGTGGAGTTCATGAATCTCCGGCGGGAGATATTGGATCGGTTTCACCTGGCCAGTGCGAACCCCCAGCCGGAATACTTCATTTGATATAGATACCAAATTTCCGGCTGGCGGTCTGCAAGCCCGCCGGTCGGAAAAGGAGGTGAGCTTTTGGAATATCTTGTGGCGGTCTCCTCCAGCGACGGCACGATGGTGGATACGCACTTTGGGCGGACGCGGGCGTTTCACATTTTCAGCGTGCGGGACAACGGGGCCTATGCGCCGGTGGAGACGCGAACCGTTTCCGCGCCCTGCCGGGAGGGGGAACATGACCAGGCGGATATGACGGCAGCGGTCAATGCGCTGTCCGACTGCCGGTATGTACTCAGCGCACAGATCGGCCCCGGCGCACAGACAGCGCTGCGGGCGCGGGGCATAACGCCTTTGGAAGTTACCCAACGGGTGAGCTATGCGCTGGAAAAAGTGATGCTCTACGACAAAAAATTTAAACATGACAAACATGAAAGGGACTAAAGGGCTATGGCAGAAAAACAACTGAGACAGATCGCAATCTACGGAAAAGGCGGCATTGGGAAATCCACCACGACGCAAAACCTGACGGCTGGGCTTGTGGAGCTGGGCAGACAGGTTATGGTGGTGGGCTGCGACCCGAAAGCCGACTCTACCCGGCTGCTGCTGGGCGGTCTGCACCAAAGGACGGTTTTGGATACGCTTCGGGAGGAGGGCGAACAGATAGAGCTGGACGCTGTCCTGAAGCGGGGCTATAAGGGGACGCGGTGCGTGGAATCCGGCGGCCCGGAGCCGGGCGTGGGATGCGCCGGGCGCGGCATCATTACCTCAATCGGCCTGCTGGAGCGTCTGGGCGCTTATACGGACGACCTGGACTATGTCTTTTATGACGTGCTGGGGGACGTGGTATGCGGCGGCTTCGCCATGCCTATCCGGGAAGGAAAGGCCAAGGAGATATATATCGTTGCCAGCGGGGAGATGATGTCTCTCTATGCGGCGAATAACATTGCCAAGGGCATTTGCCGGTATGCCAATAAGGGCGGCGTCCGCCTGGGCGGGATCATCTGCAACAGCCGGAACGTGGACAGAGAAGCGGAGCTTCTGCGGGTGTTTTCTGAAGAGCTGGGTACCCAGCTTATCTACTTCATCCCCCGCGATAACGTGGTGCAGCGGGCGGAGATACACCGCCAAACCGTTATCCAGTATCAGCCTTCCTCCAGGCAGGCAGAGGAATACCGTCAGCTTGCCCAGCGGATCGAGGAGAACACCTCCTTTGCCATCCCAACGCCTATGACCCAGGAGCGGCTGGAAGAAATTTTGCTGAAATACGGTATGCTGGAAGGCTACAAGGACGGAGAGTCCATATAAATCTGATAGACAGGAGGAGCATTTATGGCACAGCTTGCACAAAAACTGACAGACCTGGTGGGCAACACGCCTCTGCTTCAGCTCAACGCTTACGGCGCGGAAAAGGGCGTGGGCGCGAGGCTGATCGCAAAGCTGGAATATTTTAACCCCGCCGGGAGCGTCAAGGATCGCATCGCACTGGCGATGATAGAGGATGCGGAGGAGCGGGGGCTGATTGGCCCCGGAACGGTCATTGTCGAGCCGACCTCCGGCAACACCGGCGTGGGGCTGGCCTTCGTGGCCGCCGCCAAGGGGTATCGCTGTATTCTGACCATGCCGGACACCATGAGTGTGGAGCGGCGGAAGCTGCTGGCCGCGCATCGGGCGGAGCTGGTGCTGACGCCGGGCGCCCAGGGGATGAAGGGCGCGATCCGCAAGGCGGAGGAGCTGGCCGCGCAGTTTCCCAATTCCTTCATACCGCAGCAGTTCAATAACCCCGCCAACGTGGCGGTGCATAAAAGGACCACGGCCCAGGAGATATTGAGAGATCTGGACGGCCAGGTGGATATTTTCGTGGCCGGTGTGGGAACCGGCGGCACTGTGACCGGCGTGGGAACGGCGCTGAAGGAGCATGACCCCAGTGCCTATATTGTGGCGGTAGAGCCGTTTGGTTCCCCGGTGCTGTCCGGCGGGCGGCCCGGCTCCCATAAGATTCAGGGCATTGGCGCTGGATTCGTCCCAAAAGTGTACGATGCAGGTGTGGTAGATGAGATATTCCGCGTGCGGGACGAGGAGGCGTTTGAAACATCCCAGGATCTCTCCCGGACGGAGGGCCTGCTGGTGGGCATTTCCTCAGGCGCGGCGGTTTTCGCCGCTACGCAGCTTGCCCGCCGGAAGGAAAACCAGGGAAAGACCGTTGTGGCGCTGCTGCCCGACACCGGGGAGCGTTATCTGTCCACAGCGCTTTATGATTGGATCCACTAATACTGATTCACGAAAAACACAAGTCGATGCATTGGAGGTATTGCAGCATGAGTATTCAGAAAATTTTGGAGCAATTTGGCGGCCCGTTTTTCCTGGCGACCGTGGAGCAGGGGGAACCCCGTGTCCGGCCTCTTGGGCTGATTTTGGAGTATGAGGGCAGGCTTTATTTGGGCCTTGGCAGTCAGAAGGCAGGCTATCGCCAGCTTTTGGAGCAGCCGGCACTGGAGCTTTCCGCCGTGGATGCCAATAAAAACTGGCTTCGTATTCGCGGAGAAGCGGTCTTTGATGACAGCCCTGCGGTTTTGGCGGCAGTATATGAAAAAATGCCCCACCTGGAGGCCCAGTACAGCGCTTCGGACGGTCCCCGGCTGAAGCCCTTTTACATCAAAAACGGCGTGGCGGAGATCGCCAGCCTCAGCGGCGAGTTTCAGTCGTTCACCTTTTGATGAGAGGAGCGCACAATGAGCAAATTTGTAGACAGGCCCCGGTATGGGTGCGCCCTGGCCGGCGCTCTGGCCCTGCTGCGGGCGATCCCCAGAACCATCCCTATCATCCACTCCTCCACCGGCTGCGGCTTCAACTGCTATAACGGCATCAATCCCGGCGCAGGCTATCTGGGCGGCGGCTACTGCGGCGGAACGGCCACGCCCAGCAGCAATGTGGTGGAGCGTCATGTGGTATTTGGCGGGGAGGATCGGCTGCGGGAGCAGATTGCCTCCACGCTGGAGGTCATGGACGGCGATTTGTATGTGGTTGTCACCGGCTGTATGGTGGAGATGATCGGCGACGACGTGCAGTCTGTAGCCCAGGAGTTTCAGGATGAAGGCCAGCCGGTCATCGCTGTCAATACCCCCAGCTTTCAGGGAAATTCCTACCATGGTTATGAGCTTCTGTTTTCCGCCTTGGCGCAGGAGATTGTAAGAAAAACGGAGACGAAGAACCCTAAAAAGGTCAATGTGCTGGGACTGGTACCCGGTCAGGACGTGTTTTACAAGGGTAATCTCCGGGAGATCAAACGACTTCTGACTGACATTGGTCTGGAAGTCAACACCTTCGTGGGCGAGGGAGAAACGCTGGACAGCTTCAAAAACGCCGGAGATGCGGCGCTGAACATTGTCCTGTCCGATGTTCATGGGGTCAAGACCGCCCAGGTGTTCCAGCAGGTACACGGCATACCTTATATCACCACAGGACTTCCTATTGGCTACTTCCAGACAGTAGACTTTCTCTACCGGGTAGCGGAACAGACCGGCATAGAAAAATCCGCAGTGGATGCGGTTCTGGAGCAGGAGCGGGGTGTGTATTTCGATTACTTCGAGCGCGTTGCCGATATTTACAATGACATTGATATGCAGCGTTACGCGGTCATCGTGGCCGACTCCAACTACGCTCCGGCGCTGAGCCGGTTCGTGGCGGATGAGCTTGGGTGGCTGCCGGAGCTGGCGGTCATAACGGATTTTCTGGAGGAGCATCATAAAACCGCGCTGGAAAAGCGCTTCGACGGCTGGGAATCCGGCCTGCGGCCTGCGGTGCGGTTCGATACGGACGCGTCCTCTGTCCGACGGTATTTGGGCGAGCTGTGGCCCAGAGACCGCAACACCCGGTATTACGATGCCCTTGACCCTGGCTTTATCCTGGGGAGCGTTGTAGAACGGGAGCTTTCGGACGAATTTAATTTCCCGCTGCTGCCTGTGGCGTTCCCTGTGACAAATCGGGTCATTTTTAACCGGGGCTACGCGGGCATACGAGGCGGTCTTACGCTGACCGAGGACATTTTTGGCGTTTTGGTAACGGCCAGATAAGGAGGAGTGTATCGTGAACCATACTATAGAGACCTCTGCCCCCGCGAGAGAGGAGCGGCTTCACGCCGGTATTGCCTTCGGCGGCACCTGCGGAGAGCTGAAATGCAGTCTGAACCAGGGCGGCACCTGCCTGAGCGCCTCCAACCGCTCGTTTACGGAGACCTATGGGTGTCAATTCACCCTGAGCCTGGGCATTTTGAACACGCTGCGAAACGCTGTTGTCATTATGCACGGCCCTATCGGATGCGGCTTCTGCTCCACCAACACTATCGGCACGGGCAAAAGCTATAAGCGTCTGCGGGACCCCAATGCAGCGGGAACCATCTGGCTCAGCTCCAACATGGACGAAAACGACGTAATAGGCGGCGGCGAGGCGAAGCTGAAGGAGGCCGTCCTGTTCGCCGACCGGGAATACAGGCCGGAAATTATCGTGGTGGTCAGCTCCTGTGTTCCGGCTCTGATTGGGGACGATGTGGACACCATCCTGGAAAACTTGCAGGGAGATACTGCCGCCACTTTGGTGGCCTGCAACTGCGAGGGCTTTAAAACCAAGGTCATGGCCACTGCCTACGACGCGGCTTATAACGGCATTATGAAAAGCGTCACCGAACCCTATGGCGAGTGGCGTCCCCTGACAGAGAGCGACCAGGACAAGGCGGATCGGGAATATCGCATCAGCCGGACAGTAAACGTGTTTAACGTTGGGTCTATGAGCCGGACGGATGAGCTGGAGCTGCGAAGACTGCTGAACGCGCTGGATCTGAACGTGAACTTCCTTCCCTGCTATTCCGCGCCGGATGATTTTAAAACCAGCCTGGAGGCGGCGCTGAATGTTTCCATCTGCGGAACGCACGATGATTATTATCTGAAATATCTGAAGGAAAACTTTGGTATCCCCTATCTGATCGACACCATACCCATTGGCAAAAAGAATATTGCCCGCTGGCTGCGGAAAATCGCCGCGTTTTTCCACGAGGAGGAGAGAGCTGAGGCTCTGATCGCCATCGAGGAGGCGGCGCTGGAGGAGGGGCTGGCGCCCTTCCGGGAGGAGCTGAAGGGCAAGCGGGTCTATATCGGCGGCGGGGAGGTGCGTGTGCTGGCAACTGCGTCCATCGCACAGGATCTTGGGATGGAAATTGTGGGCCTGAAGGGCCACCATGCCGACGAATTTCTGCTGCCGCTGTTTGAAACGCTGGAGAACGCGGAAAATATCCCCATCAACATCGCCACACAGCATCCCTTTGAGCAGGCGAACATCATCCAGCGGGTCAAGCCGGACGCGATCATCATCCATACCGGCGGCAACAGCATTTCCGCTAAACACGGCCTGCCGCTGCTGCCTCTGTTCAGTGCGTCCATCAACTATCTTGGCTACTCAGGAGAATATGAAATGACCCGCCGCCTGAACCGCATTATGAAAAATCCCTCTCTGAACCGACACCTGAGCCAGAATTGCCCCAAGCCCTTTAGGCAGAGCTGGTATCAGGAAGAACCGTTCAAATACATCAAGGAAGGGTAAGGTTCGCTATGTCCAGAGAGCTTGAAACGCGATGTATTCACGGCGGCGGGCATCCCGGCTTTGCCGACAGCACCCGCGCCGTCAGCTTCCCTATCTATCAGACCGCTACCTTCGGTCACGCGGGACTGGGGCAGTCCAGCGGCTATGATTACACACGAGAGGGTAATCCGACCCGGCAGCGGCTGGAGGAGACGGTCTCGTCCCTGGAGGGGGCTTGGGACACCGTGGCCCTCTCCTCCGGGATGACGGCAATCAGCGTCTGCTTCGAGCTGTTTCAGCCGGGAGATCATATCATCTGCTCGGAGGATCTGTATGGCGGCGCGGTTCGGCTGTTTCAAACTGTCAGCCGGAAGAACGGTCTTTCCGTCAGCTACGCGGACACGTCGAATATGGAGCAGGTACGCGCCCAGCTACGCCCGGAGACCAGGGCGCTCTATATCGAGACGCCCAGCAATCCTATGATGAACATCACAGACCTGCGCGAATGTGCGGCGCTGGCGAAAGAGCGGGGCCTGCTGCTGATTGTGGACAACACGTTCCTCTCCCCCTGGCTGCAAAATCCCATTGCCCTGGGAGCCGATCTGGTGCTTCACAGCGGCAGCAAATTCCTGAGCGGACACAACGATACCATTGCCGGCTTTCTGTCCTCGGCCAGCCGGGAGCTGGCTGAACAAATCCGGCTTATTGCCAAGACCACCGGCGGAATGCTGGCGCCCTTCGATAGCTGGCTGGTGATGCGAGGCATCAAAACACTGCCTGTACGAATGGAACGCCAGCAGGAAAGCGCGAAGAGGATCGCCCTGTGGCTGTCTCAGCAGCCGCAGGTTCAGCAGGTATTCTACGCCGGTCTGCCGGAGCATCCCGGTTACGACGTCAACCGCGCCCAAGCCAGAGGGGCAGGCAGTACACTTTCCTTTCGGACAGACAGTGTGGAGACGGCCCATCGGATCCTTCAAAAGGTGAAGCTCATCACCTTTGCGGAGAGTCTGGGCGGGACGGAGACGCTGATTACCTACCCTGTGACGCAGACCCACGCGGACGTGCCGCCCGCCATGCGGGAGCACCTTGGCATCACAGAGACTCTGCTCCGCCTGTCTGTTGGTTTGGAGCACGTCAATGACATCATCGAGGATCTGCGTCAGGCTATGGAGGAACAGGCGTGAAATACTACGATTTTGACCGGCAGATCGAACGCCGGGGTACCAACAGTCTGAAATATGACTTTGCGGTGGAGCGGGGGCGGCCATCGGATGTGCTTCCGCTCTGGGTGGCCGACATGGATTTTCAGGCCCCGGATTCGGTGCTGGACGCACTGAGAAAGGCTGTGGAGCATGGCGTTTTCGGCTACAGTGAGACGAAGGAGGACTACACGCAGACCGTGGCCTCCTGGTTCCGAGAGCGATTCGGTTGGGAAACCCGCCCGGAATGGCTGGTCAAGACGCCCGGTGTTGTCTTTGCCTTGGCTATGGCGGTGCGGGCGCTGACCTGTCCCGGCGACGGGGTGCTGATTCAAACGCCGGTCTATTATCCTTTTTTCAGCGTGATTCGGGACAACGGACGAAAGGTGGTCGAGAACCGGCTTCGCTATATCCAGGGTCGGTATACCATTGATTTTGAGGATTTTGAGCGCCAGATTAAGGATAATCGGGTAACGCTCTTTCTCCTGTGCAGTCCTCACAACCCGGTGGGCCGCGTATGGACGCAGGATGAGCTGCGTCAGATGGGACGCATCTGCGAGCAATATGGAGTTTATGTGGTCTCTGACGAGATTCACTGCGACTTTGCTTTCCCGGAGCATCCTCATCACATCTTTCCGACTGCCGTTCCCTCGATGGAGGGACATTCCATCGTCTGCACCGCCGCCAGCAAATCCTTTAATCTGGCGGGATTGCAGGTATCGAATATTTGGATACCAAATGAGTGGATTCGCCGACGATTCGTCCGGGAGATAGACAAATGCGGTTATTCCCAGCTTAATCAGTTTGGACTGGTAGCGACCCAGGCGGCCTACGCCGATGGCGGCGAGTGGCTGGAGCAGTGTAAAACCTATCTGCGGCACAATCTGGACTTTCTGCGGACATTTTTGGCGGCACACATCCCCCAAATCCGATTAATCGAGCCGGAGGGAACCTATTTCGCCTGGCTGGATTGCTCCGGGCTGAAGCTGAGCGGCAAAGAACTGGATGATCTGATTCTCCACCGTGCAAAGCTGTGGCTGGATTCGGGAGCCATATTCGGCGGCGGTGCGGAGCAGTTTCAGCGCATCGTCCTGGCTTGCCCCCGGAAGACACTGGAGACGGCTTTAAAACAGTTGGCAACAGCGGTGCAGAGTTTGCCTTGAGAAGATTTAACCTTGGACGATATATTTGGAGGTCATAATGAGTCAGGATAAAAAAGAGACCGGGCGGAAGGAGTCCATCGATCCAGCCCAGCTCCGGCAGATACAGGAGCTTGCAAGCACTATACGCTATGGCT
Organism: Oscillospiraceae bacterium; assembly: GCA_021200935.1. Classification (GTDB taxonomy): domain Bacteria; phylum Bacillota; class Clostridia; order Oscillospirales; family Oscillospiraceae; genus CAJOIG01. The sequence continues at coordinate 7,504 of JAJQFY010000159.1, read as the reverse complement.
CGATCACGCTGGTATTTCAGGATGGCGCTTTGATTCAGATTGAGAAAAATGAAAAGATACGAATACCAAGGCAGTGAAACCTCTGGCCATAACGGAGACGCTGCGTATGCCCCTGTATACCAGCGTTTTTTTGCATCCAATTTTGGAAGGAGATATAAATATGAACGGCATCAGCGCTAAAGCGGAGCAATACACACGAGGCAATCCGCTGGAGCATATATCCAATCTGCATCCCTGTTTCAGCGGAGGCGTCAATACAAATCGGGGTCGGGTTCATCTTCCTGTCAGTCCGGCCTGCAATATTCAATGCGCCTTCTGCAATCGGACACGCAATGAAACGGAGCAGAGGCCGGGCGTGACCGCCCAGCTTCTGTCGCCTGAGGACGCTGCGGATATAGTGGATCGGGCGCTGGAGCTGTGCCCGGAAATCACGGTCGCCGGTATCGCCGGGCCGGGGGATACGCTGGCCACCCACCATGCCATTGATACGTTCCGCCTGATACAGCAGCGGCACCCGGAGTTGATTAACTGTCTGAGCGCCAATGGGCTTCTGCTGGAACAGTATGCAGAAGAGCTGATTGAGGTGGGAGTCCGAACCATTACGGTAACGGTCAATGCGGTGGACCCGGAGATCCTGAAGCATATCTGTCTGTGGGTCGTGAAGGATGGGAAGTGCTACGAGGGAACCGAGGGAGCGGCTGTCCTGATTGAAGCCCAGAAGCGGGGCATTGCCAAAATCTCCTCTCTGGGCGCTCTGGTCAAAATCAATATGGTGCTGGTGCCGGGAATCAATGACGACCATGTGGAAGAGGTGGCCCGCACAGTGAAGGAGTTGGGCGCGAATTTCCTTAATATCATACCACTGATCCCGCAATATAAGCTGTCACACCTGCGGGAGCCTTCCTGCGAGGAGCTGTACGCCGCACGGGAACGGGCGGAAGCGTATCTGCCTGTGTTTCGCCACTGCCAGCGCTGCCGCGCCGATGCCTGCGGAATCCCCGGTCAGTCTGAGCTGGCCGACCAGCTCTATCGGTTCCGCCAGGCTCCAACCACCTTCTCGCACGGCTGATGCAGAGAATGATGGATACCGTTATTCGATAAGATGTGGACTTTTAGCCTTTTATGATAGTAAAAAAAGAAAAAGCCTTTGCCAAAGCTAGCTGCCGAAAGACAGCAACAGTTGACAGAGGCTTTTTCATTTTTTGAGAAGAGTAAATTACCCTTGACAAAACTCGTCTCAGCACAGCCAGGACGCAAAACAGAGAAACGCTAAACGGTGAATCTGGTGTAGCTTTTAGCAGAAAAATTTGTTAATCGGAGAACCCTTTCCATAATTGGTTCATAGAACAGCGTTCTCTGTGCTCCTGTCCCCATGCGAAACGGGTTTCAAGTTTTGAGAAACATAGATCGAAACCCGTTTCGAATCACTCACTCTTAGCGGTAGTAAACCCCGATTTTCAGGGTTTACTACCGCCTTTACATTTATCTGTCTTTTCTTTTAGTCGGCATAGACCAGCTCAGCCAAAATGACTTCCTCAGCTCTGGCCTTAATGCTTTTCATCCGCCGCACCCATTCCATCTGATCGGCTCTTTTCAGAGCGGTGGTCACGCCCTCCTGTTCGGCCATAGCTGGGATCATGACCTCCAGTCGCTGATGGCAGGCTTCGTCGATCTCCGCCAGATGGGGAAACAGCTTCTCTGTCAGCACCAGGTCGCTATACTGAATTGGCCGATGTTCCTGGAGAAATGCCCTGCGCATCCGGCCATATTTGCCGATGTGGTAGTGTGTGGTGTCAGAGAGTGCGAGGTTGGGGATATAATAGTCCCCACATTTTGTGTAAGTAATGTCCATTTGAGGCTCCCTTCATGTCGAATTTGTTGGCAGTTATGGTGATTGTGATCCTGGGATTATCCCCCCCCCATCTCATAACTGCTGTCCATTCCGTCACAAACGAGCCTCAGTCATGATGTATTTTCGGCACTGTCGAAAAGTACCCTTCTTAAAATACATCATGGGAAAAGGCCATCGAGTCCTTCCGCCTCGACTTTGATGTAGATATTTATACTACCGGCTCCAACGCCTATTTGCTCTCCACAGAATTTTCCACGCTGCTTTCTGGCAGATATGTGGAAATCCGTATGCTGCCGCTATCTTTCAAGGAGTTCCTGACCTTTTACGAGTTCGAGCCATCCGTCACGTTGGAAGAAAAATTCCAGAGATACCTTCAATTTGGCGGTATGCCGAATCTGAGAGAGTATCAGTTCAACGAGGCAAGAAGCAATCAGGCCCTGGAAGGGATATACTCCACCGTCGTCCTGCGCGACATTCTGCAACGCAACCGCCAGGCCGACCAAGCCATGCTCCAGAAAATTATTCTGTTCCTCTACTCCAACATTGGCAGCATTACCTCTCCAAACAGCATCGGCAATGTTCTGTCCCAGGAAGGAGACATTCATGCTGGAAGAGACAAAAATGTCGCCGGTAAGACGGTAGACAAATATATCTCCATGCTGCGCAGTGCTTTTATCTTCTACTCCGTTGGCAGATATGACGTCAAAGGTAAGCAGCTGCTGAAAACGTTGGGCAAAAACTATATCGTCGATATGGGCTTTCGTAATATGTTACTGGGGTATCGGGATACAGACCGGGAACATATTATCGAAAACATCGTATTTCTGGAGCTGCTACGCCGGAACTACCGAGTGTATATTGGCAAAGTCGGGGACACTGAGGTCGATTTTGTCGCGGGCAGGCCGAACGATAGGTTGTATATCCAGGTAACAGAAAGTATGCAGTCGGCGGAAACCCGCGGGCGTGAGTTAAGGCCGCTGCGCATGATACCTGACAACTATGAAAAATCGTATTGTCGATGGACAGAAGCTATATCACAATTCCTACGACGATATTAAATCCCTGTATCTTATCGATTCTGCTGTCCTGAGACGGCTGCGCTTATACATCGGGTTTATTGACGTATTATTCATATCATATATCGGCTTCCCACAGCGCACAAACTCAATTACGCTCATACATGGATGCGCCCATATATTTGACAGTTGGGAAAATAACAACCAATCATTGATGCAAGATGATAGCAGCTTTGGAAAAGCTATTCCAGTCCAAGGCCTGACCGCAGCGGTCGCAGTAGGACTGATACTCACGTTCTATTGTTGCCGAGCAGCGCGGGCAGACAGGAAACGACGTTACTCCGAAAGTAAACCGAAAGCAGCGCATGGCCGAAACTGATGCGGGAATCCGATAAGAGACTGCTTCTTCCATGTCGATAACAGCGGATTCACTCATCGCTGTCACCGCTGTCCCATAGCAGAAGCATTTCAAGCAGAAGTTCTGCAAAACGCCGACGTTGAGCTGGAGACAATTGATACAGCAGCTTGAAATTATCCATCATTTTTAACAGAACTTCAAATTGCCTATCAGACAAGGCACCAGAAACAAGGACGGATACGTCCACCCCCAGCTTTCGCGCCAGATGTTCGATGGTGGTGGCGTTAGGATTACCGCTGCCGGAAAGATAAGTCTGTAAAGCAGAACAGGATATTTCCAATTCCTCTGAAAACTCGGCAATAGATATACCACGCGATTCTTTCAATGTACGAATAACATTCGCTATATTTTTCTGAATATCCACAAAACTCCCCCCTTTTCACATTATAAAGGAAAATCTTGCGATAGGGGAGACCGTTAAGGGCGTTTGTCATACCATTATTCTGGTAAGGTTTTTGTAAAGAGCCTGATTGGCCGTATCGTGTACGCTAATCAATGGGCAAATCCTCCTCATATATCAGAAATTGGCAGGATACTACGGCACAACGATTGCCCTGGTGTTTAAGCTGTCCCGCTTTGGGCGGAATGCGGTGGATGTTGCTTCTCATGACACCACTCAAGCCCAAAAAGTTAAGCTGTCAATGTGTTTTGCATCTGGATTATACCCGATAGGGGATATTTCCCGAATGATGTTATCATGTTATACCTTTACGGGTATAATAAAGAACGTATACATTGACAAAGAACCCGAACGGGTATAAAATGAAATAAGCATTTCAATGGCGGTGAAGCATATGAATCCAATCGCTGCATTTGTAAAGGAAAACAGAAAAGCTGCCGGGCTGACGCAGGCGGAGTTTGCCATGCGATCCGGCCTGGGGCTTCGGTTTGTCCGCGAGCTGGAGCAGGGAAAAGAGACTGTGCGCTTGGACAAGGTGAATGTGGCGCTGGCCATGTTCAACGCAGAAGCCATCCCCGGCAGGAAGGACGCTGACTGATGGAGGCGTTCAGGACGGCATATGTCTATGTGCGAAACACCTTCGCGGGCGTGCTTTGCGAAACGGATGAGGGATACTCCTTTACCTATGACGGGGCCTATCTCTCCTCCTCAGACGCAAGCCCTGTTTCTCTGACGCTCCCGCTCAGAGAGGAACGCTATGCTTCCAAAACCCTGTTTTCTTTTTTTGACGGACTGGTTCCGGAGGGCTGGCTGCTGAACGTTGTCAGCCGAAACTGGAAAATCAGTGCCAGCGACCGATTCGGCATTCTGCTGGTCGCCTGCCGGGACGGCATTGGAAACGTGAGTATTCAGGAGGAACGACTGTGAACTGCTTATGCTGCGGAAAACCGCTTCGGACGGAAAGCGCTTCCCAGTGGCACAAGGGATGCGTTCGGCGTTTTTTTGGCACAACAGAGTTTCCGGAGATTGATATTAACGACAGCGCGCTGGAAATGCTGGCTATAGAAACGACAGGAAAGGGCTATACCGTCCCCGGCGTTCAGAAAAAGCTCTCTCTCCATCTTCTCTCAACGGGACACACACCCCGGCTCACGCTGGTAAACTATCCCATCGGGTATATTTTGAAGCCGCAGGTGTCGGAATTTGAAGCGCTGCCGGAGGCCGAGCATCTGGTGATGTCCATGGCTGATGCCGCCGGAATCGCTACAGTTCCCCATGCGCTGATTCGGGGCCGGGATGGTTTCGCTTATATTACAAGACGTATCGACAGGATTTTTGAGGCGGACGGGGTGAAAATGCTCGCCATGGAGGATTTCTGTCAGCTTGACCTTCGGCTGACGCAGGATAAATACCTCGGTTCCTACGAACGATGCGCCAAAATTATCCGGCGCTATTCCTCCCGCGTTGGCATTGATATGGCGGAATTTTTCATTCGCCTTGTGTTCTCCTTTCTCATGGGAAATTCCGATATGCACCTGAAAAATTTCTCCATGATAGAAACGGACGAGAAATCCGGCAGATATGTATTGTCTGCGGCGTATGATTTACTGCCGGTGAATGTGATTATGCCGGAGGATGCGGAACAGTTTGCTCTCGCCATGAATGGCAAGAAAAGCAATATTCACAGAAATGATTTCCTGAAGTTTGCAGATTCCTGCGGCATCCCCCGCACCTCCGCAAAAAAAATGATGGATGCACTGATTGCCATGCAGCCCAAGTTCCTTGCGATGACCCGGGATTCGCTGATGCCGGAGCACCTGAAAAGCCGTCTTGTGGAGCTGATAAAAACCCGCGCATCGGTTTTGGCTGCTGACTGAGGTATAAATGGCCCTCGCAAAGCGCAGGATAGACTCTGTCTTTCCTACCTGCCGGGGGCCTTTTACATTCAGCGGCTTGTGGTTTGGCACACTTTTCCAGTCGGCCAGGAATTGATCGATCTTTCGTTTCAGATAGAGCATGGATGCTCCCACCTCTCCGTGCTTCTATTATGCAAAAATATGGGGGAGTTTTCAATATGAAATCACAAAAACATGAGCGAGTTTCTGATTGGCTTCGACAAAATCATTAAGAGCTGTCTGTCTATTGTAGCATCAGGACGTATTTCCAAAGAAGGTTTTCACTGTTTGCTTTATACCCGCAATTATCGCAAGCGTCAATTTAATTGTATCATTTCCCGATAAAATAATAAAACTAAAGGCCACCGGCAATCGGTGGCCTTCACGAAAAACATATAAAATTTCCCTTACTCCTGCGGCCACGCAACCATCGCCTGCTCGGTGTCCAGGAGCTGTTCATAGGACTGGGTATACAGCGGCTCGAGCTTTTTCCGAATGTCGTCCTGCGCCCGGCGGCACATACGCCTGAGGGCGCTGGGGCTGAATTTTTCGGGTGCGAATCCGGCGCTTGCCGCCGCGTGGTTCAGGATATGGTTGACATTGGCGCGGTGAATCGGTTTGCCGCTCTGCGTCACCATCACGGGGCCGGAGACAATGCCCCGTTCCTGTGCGTACTCTGCCAGCTCCCGGCAGAGGCCCGCGGGAATCGGCGTTGACTGCCCGTTTGCACTTGTGACAGCGCCTGCCTGGCAGGCTTCCACGGTAAGATTTGGCAGCTCGCTGATGTCAAGGCCCGTCTGCCCGAAAATTTTTACCAAAAAATACTCCTGCTTCGTGCCTCTGGCGCGGATATGGGACAGCAGCCGCAGATACTCCGTCCGCGTGGGAATCGGCTGCGCCTGGATTATTTTGACTGAAGCATGGGGAGCGCAGTTTTCAAAACGCCGCTGTACTCCATCAGGCCGTTCGCTGCTGACATCCTGACGTTCACAGAGCTTACAGACAAATCGCTCTGCTCCAGGCTGTTTTGCCACAGCGCCACCGCCTCCATTGTGAGGGGCATATCCTCCCGCAGCAGGAAGCGGCGCAGCTCCCGCAGGCAGCGGCAATAGGTCTTGACCGTTTCCTGATTCCGCCCGCAGGAAGCCAGCGTCTCCAAATATTCCTCTATCAGCCCCTCCGTCAGCTCCACAGCATCGACGGAGTCGGCAGTCATTTGCATTTCTCGCATATGTATACCATAGATCTGTGACATGCTCACCAAACATTGTAGCCCTGTCATGAAGCTACAGAACTGCTGAACTCCTTGGCGCTGTTGAGCCTCAGCCGACTGGTTATTTAATACTCTAAACAATTCCCGAATGATATAAATTCAAAATCCCCTCACCTTCCGGCGAGGGGATTGGCTCACCTTGTCTTGCACCAGCGGAGGAAAGTATACTGACTGACGCCAAGCATTTTGGCGCCCGTGCGTGAGGATATTTGCCGGGTAAGCCAGAGGTTTTTCACCTCTTCATAATTATCCGGCAGGGGCAGAAGCGGTCGTCCAAAGGTCACGCCTCTATCCTGCGCTGCAACAATGCCTTCACGCTGGCGCTCCTTGAGCCACTTTTTTCTGTCCTCCATGGCATCAAGCTCTTCCTCCAGCTCATCGACACGACTCTGAAGGGTCGAGATAGCTTCCATGGCCTCCCCCATCACACTAGCTGCATTTTCCTCCACATCGTTGCGGACAACATCCAGCTTTGCAAGAAGCTATTCATAGGTCACAGTCTCTGTCATGGGGTCATTATCTTCTTTCTGAGGATAACCACCGCGCCGAGGCCGCAGGCGCACAGGGCAGCTATGCCAGCCCACAGGGCGGCGCTGCTGTCATCCCCGGTCTTGGGGGCATCCCCGGTGGGGGTCGGCGTGGCCGTGGCG
>JAJQFY010000229.1 GCA_021200935.1 Oscillospiraceae bacterium | reverse complement strand
TTCTACACCTGGGACCTGACCCACCCCCAGGGCCTGACCCTGCCGGATGTGTACATCCCCATGATCAACTACCTGGCCGCCCTGATCCAGGTCAGCGAGTATTTAGACAGCATTCTGGAGGGCAGCGAGACCTTAAAGCGCCGCCGCCTCCACAACATCGGCAACCTGAACATCTTCTACGACTGGCTTATCGCCTTCAACGCCACGGGCCGTGTGGCAGAGAGCTATTATAACCAGATTCTGGAAAAGAAGCAGCAGCTTCTCACCCTCCGGGGTCGGCTTGACAAAGAGCTTTCCGAGCCGGAGTACCGCAACGTCCCCAGCGCCAGGCCGGAGGGCCGGCCCCTCCCCGGCGTCAGCTCCGAGGTAGACCGGGAGGAGAAGGTGGCCCACTTCGGGGAGCGGCCCCCGGTGGAGATCATCTGCCCCATCTGCGGCACCATCCAGAAGTCCAACCGCTCCGTCTGCTTCCAATGCTCCTGCCAGTTTATTTTTGACGATGAGGAGTGAGAAGGCCCCCACGCGGGGGCGGATTGGGTATTACATCCTGCCCCAGGGCCTGGTGTGGGCCGCCGCGGGGTTTATGACCCTCTCCTTCGCCCTGCGCCTGGCCTGGTGGCTGGCCTGTCCGGGGGATGTGGCCGCCGCCGGGGTGTATCTCCACGGGGCGCTGCCTCTGGCGGCCTGCGTCCTGTTCTGTCTGTGCCTGCTGGCCCCAAGCCGCCTGTCCCTGCGGGCAAGCCTTTTCCCGCTGCTGCTGGGGGTGGCCTTTTTCGCGGCCAAGGCCGTGGATTTCGCCCCCTGGCACCGGCTGGGGTGTACGGCTATGTATCTGCTCATGGCCGTGCTGTACGGCGTTACCGCCTTCGGCCTGCTGCCCCTGCGGCGGCTGCTGATCCCCCTGTTCGCCCTGCCCCTGGCCTTCCACGCCATTGTGCTGGATTTAATTGTAAACCGCACGGTGTACACCCTGCCGGAATGGCTCCAGGAGGGGTCGGTGCTGTGCGTCATGGCCGGGCTTCTCTGCGTGGCCCTTGCCATCCGGGTGGAAAGCCCCGCCGTCCAGGGGGCCGCCCCATGACCGACCGGCCCTATTGGGTCTATATCCTCCGCTGCGCCGACGGCAGCCTGTATACCGGCATTACCACAGACGTGGCCCGCCGGGTGGGGCAGCACAACGCCGGGACGGGGGCCAAATATACCCGCAGCCACCGGCCTGTGGAGCCGGTGTACCGTGAGCTTTGCCCAGACAAGCCCGCCGCCCTGCGCCGGGAGCGGGCCATCAAAGCCCTGACCCATGGGGAGAAGCTGGCCCTGACCAAGACCGGCCCCCCGCCTGAAAAAGAGAAAGGATGCACCCATGAAAAAGCATAAGCTGCTGGCCCTCCTGCTGGCCCTGGCCCTTGCCCTGTCCCTGGCTCCCGCCGCCCTGGCGGAGGAGACCAGCGGGGAGGCCGCCGGGGGGACAGAGGAGACCCAGGAGATCAATGAGGAGGCCGTCCAGGCGGAAACCCAGGAGACCGAGGAGGAGACCACCGGGGCGACAGAGGCCCAAACCACCCTGACCGCAATTTCAAGCGGGGGGGTTAAGCTACGTTGACGAAAACGGCACGGCCTTAACCTACACGGGGTCGTACACCTCCGTTACCTCCAGCACGACAACGTGGGAAACCGGCTGGTACGTGGTGGACAGCAATGTGACCATCAGCAGCAGGATCACCGTCAGCGGCGCGGTTTGCCTGATCCTGGCGGACGGCTGCACCCTGACCGCCTCGAAAGGGATTACGGTGAACGAGGGCTATTCCCTGACCATTTATGGCCAGGCCCAGGGTACCGGCACGGTGAACGCCACGAACAACGAAAACAGCGCGGCCATCGGCGGCGCTGACGGCGGCGCGAGCGCTGGCGCAATCACCATCAACGGCGGCACGGTGAACGCCGCGAGTGAAGACGGCGCGGGCATCGGCATCGGAGATTATGGAGGTGGCGGCACGGTCATCATTACCGGCGGGACGATTTCTGCCTCAAGCGAGAATGGATCGGCTATCGGAAACGCACACTATGGTTCTATCACCGTCACCGTCTCCGGCGGACACTTCCCTGCGGCGGTGGAGGATAGCTGGCTGAAGTCCGGGTATACGCAGTATACGGAGACCGCGTATACCGACTGGTACGCGAACAAAGTTCAGTATACGGTCATACCAAAAACCGTGACCGGGTTTACGGATGGGCATACGGTATCGGTGAGCCAGAGCGTCACCTATAACGGAGCCGAGCAGGAACCGGCTGTTGAGGTCACGGCCAGCGACGGCTATGCCCTGGCCCAGGGAACGGATTACACCGTTTCCTACGCGGACAACAAAGACGTTGGGCCGGCCACGGTGACGGTGACAGGCACCGGGAGCTATTACGGCACCCTTCAGACGACCTTCACCATCCAACCGGCGGAACCGACCATCGTCCTTTCCGACGTCTCCAAGACCTACGACGGCCAGGCCGTTTCCGGCCCCGCAGTGGCAGTGACGCTGGTAAACAACGAGGAGTACATCGGCGACCCGGCCATTGCCTATTATGACGAAAGCAGCAACGTGGTGGACGCCCCCTCTGACGTGGGGAGCTATACCGTGGCCGTCACCGTCAGCGACGCCGGGAGCAATTATACAACCGTTTCGGAGGCGGCGGATTTTGAAATCACCCAGGCTGTCCAGGATATTTCCTATGAGGCGGCCACTGTCACCAAAACCGAGGGGGACGAGGCGTTCACCAATCCCCTGACCCAGACCACCGTGTTTGGGGATATCACCTACGCCAGCAGCAATGCAGCCGTGGCTGCGGTGGATGCGTCCTCCGGCCTGGTGACGGTTGTGGGTGCAGGAACGACCACCATCACCGCCAGCGTTTCCGGCAGCGATAATTATACGTCCGCCCAGGCCAGCTATACCCTGACTGTGGAGGCGGCGGCGGCAGACCCCACGCCCACGCCTACGCCAACGGCCACCCCCAAGCCCACGGAGACGGCGGCCCCCACAGAAACGGCGGCCCCCACAGAAACGG
>JAJQFY010000239.1 GCA_021200935.1 Oscillospiraceae bacterium | reverse complement strand
CCTCGGCCCGGGGGCTCGGATATGTCTATAAGACACATATATGAAAAGGCGGGGTGGATGTATGGCGAAGGTGGCGATTGTGACGGGGGGCAGCTCTGGGATTGGGCTGGAGACCGTTCGGGCCCTGCGGGAGGCGGGGTGCGTGGTCTATGCCGTGAGCCGCAGGCCCTTTGAGGAGCCCGGGGTTTTTCATGTTCAGGCGGACGTGACGGAGGGCGAGGCCGTTCAGGCCGCCGTGGAGCGGGTATATCAGGAGCAGGGCCGCATCGACATTTTGGTGAACGACGCGGGCATGGGCATCTCCGGCGCGGCGGAGTTTAACGGCGGCCCGGCGGGGCGGCATTTGTTCGACGTGAACTTTTTCGGCATGACCCGGTTCTGCGACGCCGTCATGCCCTATATGCGCCGCCAGGGCGGGGGCCGCATTGTGAATATCGGCTCCATCGCGGGCATCGTTCCCATCCCGTTTCAGGCGTATTACTCCGCCTCCAAGGCGGCGGTACACAGCTACACCATGGCCCTGGCCAATGAGATACGGCCCTTCGGCGTCACCGTATGCGCCCTCATGCCGGGGGATATCGCCACCGGCTTCACCGCTGCGCGGGACAAGCTGCACCAGGGGGACGACATTTACAGCGGGCGGATAGGCCGCTCCGTGGCGAAAATGGAGCATGACGAGGAGACGGGCATGGCCCCGGCGAAGGTGGGGGCCTATGTGGCCAAGCTGTGCCTGAAAAAGCGGGTCAAGCCCCTTTACAGCCTGGGCTTTTTCTACGGGCTGGTGAAGGTGCTTTCAAAGCTTATGCCGACGGAGCTTTTCAACCGGCTGGTGGGCCTGCTCTACGCGGGATAAGGAGGAGAACATGGCAAAGCTGTCTAAAAAGGAAAATATATTGCAGGGGGTGAAATTCACCCTGTTCTCCTGCTCGGCGGGCATCATCCAGGCCGTCAGCTTCGCCCTTTTAAACGAGCTGACCGGCTTTCCCTATTGGCCCTCCTATCTGATCGCCCTGACCCTGTCCGTGTTGTGGAATTTTACCCTGAACCGCCGGTTCACCTTCAAATCGGCCGCCAACGTGCCGGTGGCTATGCTGAAGGTTTTAGGCTATTACTGCGTGTTCACCCCGATTTCCACAGTCGTGGGAAACTACCTGACGGAGACTCTTGGCTGGATGGAATATCTCGTCCTGGCCGGAACCATGGTGACGAATTTTGTCACGGAGTTTTTGTTCGACAGGTTCGTGGTGTTCCGGGACTCCATCAACACGAATGGAAAATAAATCAAACCGGCCCGCGTCGTTCGGGCCGGTTTGATTTCGGTGTCAGATGGGTCAGGCGGTTTGCTCGAACAGCCATTCCCGAATGGTGTCCAGGTCATATGCGACCCGCCAGGTGTTCATATGTTCTGTGGCGTCGGAGGGAGTCACGTCGTCCCGCATAACTGTCTCTGCGTCGAAGATTGTCCAGTTGATAGACGTTCCCGCTGCGGCCTGCTCTGCGGCCAGAGCCTCCTGCTCCTCATCGGAAAGCATGGCGGACCACTGGGCGATTGTTACCTCTGTACCCGCGCCTTCTACTGCCTCTGTGATTTCCGTCATGCCGGGATAGGCTCTGGCGTCGCCCTCCGAGCATATCATCCAGATGTTTGCCGTCGCCAGCTCTGCCATCTGGTCGGTATAGGCGGAATCCGTCTGCCCGGCAACGAGCAAGGCTCCCGCAAATTCGTCGGGATAATCAATCAGCAGTTTAATGGAGCGTATGGTGCCGGAGGACTGTTCCACAAGATATTCCCGTGTGGTATCCACGCTGTAAGCGTCCACGATGGCGGACAGCAGCTCCATGGTGTAGGCGGGGTCGCTCGTGTTGGCGTTTTCATACTGAGGTACCAGCACAATCGTCTCATGCTCACTTTGCCATTCCTCCGTCGTCCATATGACGCCGCCCAGACTCTCCGTCAGGGCCAGGTATTCGTCACTGCCCTCGCCGGTGGCGTCCGGCATGAACAGCACGAGGGGATACGCCGTGTCCTCGTTATAATTCTCCGGCAGATACAGGCTATACATCATTGTGGTTCCGTTGGACAGGGTCATGGTATGCAGGGTAAAGTTCTCTACCAGCAGGTTGACGTTCTCCTCGCAGCTCGTGGAATAGGACTGGCTGTCAGGCTCCAGAATATCTCCGTTGGCGGAGGCAATTTCGCCGGTCTGGGTGAAGGTGACGGTCAGTTGGTTGCTCCCGGTGGCGCCGAGCGTCACCATGCCCTGTCCGCCGAAGGAGCCTCTGTCCTGGCTGGCGTTCCGGGTATTATATCCGTCGGAAGAAAGCTCATCGGAGCCTTCCAGGTCTGTCGAGGCGGTTCTGTCATAGGCAATCTCGTCGCTGGCAAGCTCCGAGTTGTCCAGAGCGTCAGAGCGGGAGCCAGAGCCGCCAAAGGAGACTGTGTCACCGCCGCCGGAGGAACCGCTGCCGCCGTAATTGGAGGTAGTGTACTCCGTGGACATCTCCAGCAGTATGTAGCATCCGGCGGTATTTTCCTCCGGGATGGATGCTTGCTCGCTGGTGTATACAGCCGCCAGGGTGTAGCCGTTGATTTCATAGTCGTCTGCGGAGACACTGGCCGGGTCGATGGCGGTACTGTATTCAAGCACCACATACCAGGGCTTTTGCCCGTCGCCATAGACATCCGTGACAAGATAATAGTCTGTCAGGGCGATGCTTTCCCCTTCAGGCGCTTCGGTCTCCGCAGTCTCGGTCGTTTCGGCTTCTGCTTCCGCACCGCTGTTCTCGTTTGATGCCGCCGCAGCGGAACAGCCTGCCAGCGCAAGCGTCAGCGCCAGGGCCAGTAAAATTGCAGTGAGCTTCTTCATAAGTGTATTCCTCCATTGAATTGGGCATATCGTTTTGGAGATGCCGCTGTTTATTGTTGTAAAAATATCATAGAACTCTTTTATGAATATTAGATGAATAAATATATGAACATTTTGTGAACGAACCGTTGAGAAGCGGGAGATTGCAAGCCAGTTTCTTTTTTTTCCTTAAATTTGCTATAATCCCCTTGTAGCCTAT
>JAJQFY010000068.1 GCA_021200935.1 Oscillospiraceae bacterium | reverse complement strand
GTGGGGGCCGGGGCGGGTCTTTTTGGGGTGGACAGCCTGGAGGAGCTGGCCCGCGTTGACCGCTGCGCCGGGGCAAAGGGCGTTCGCCAGCGGGTGCTTCTGCGGGTCACGCCGGGGATAGACCCCCACACCTTCAGCGCCGTGGACACCGGCCAGGTGGACTGCAAATTCGGCGAGGCCATCGAGACCGACCAGGCCCTGGCCCTGGTGCGCCGGGGGCTGGCGGCGAAAAACCTTCAGGTGGCGGGGTTCCACTGCCACATCGGCTCCCAAATCGGCGGGCCGGAGCCGCTTATGCAGGCGGTGGACATTATGCTGGACTTCATGGATTCTGTGCGCCGGGAGCTGGGCTATACCGCCGGGATTCTGGATCTGGGCGGCGGCCTGGGGGTACCCTATACGGCGGAGGAGCCGGCGGTGGATTACGCCGCCGTCATCCGCAGGGTGGGGGAGCATCTCACCCGCCGGTGTCAGGCCCTGGATTACCCCCCGCCCGCCGTGTTTATGGAGCCGGGGCGGAGCATTGTGGCCGCCGCCGGGGTGACGCTGTACACCGTCCAGGATGTGAAGTCCATCCCGGGCTGCCGGGGCTATGTGCTGGTGGACGGCGGCATGACGGACAACCCCCGCTACGCCCTGTATCAGGCCCGGTATACCGCCCTGATCGCCAACCGGGCCGGGGAACCGGCGGACTGCCCTGTCACCCTGGCGGGCCGCTGCTGCGAGAGCGGGGATTTAATTGGGGAGCATATGCCCATGCAGCGGCCCGCCGTGGGGGATATCGCGGCGGTGCTGGTGACAGGGGCCTACAACTACTCCATGGCCTCCAACTATAACCGCATCCCCCGGCCCCCTGTGGTTATGGCGAGCGGGGGCGCGGCCCGTCTGGTGGTTCGCCGGGAGACGTTGGAGGATCTGGTGTCCTGTGACATATAAAGGGGGAAAAGCTATGAAAACCGCTGCCATTGTGGGCATTGAGAAGAATTTAAAGCATTATATCGCCGCGGTGCATGGGCTGGGGCTTGCGCCGGTTGTCACCACCGACCCCGCCCAGGCGGCGGCCTGCGACGGGCTGCTGCTGCCGGGGGGCGGGGACATTGACCCGGCTCTGTTCCACGCGGAAAACTGCGGCTCCACGGACATCGACCGGCCCCTGGACGAGGCCCAGCTAGAGGCCCTGGCCCGGTTCGTCCAGGCGGGGCGGCCTGTGCTGGGCATCTGCAAGGGCCACCAGGTCATAAATGTCTATTTCGGCGGAACCATCATCCAGGATCTGGCTACCGCCCCGGCCCACCGGCATTTGGGAGAGGCCGGGGACAACGTCCACCCGCTGGTCGTCTATCCCGGCTCCCCCCTGTATGAGCTTTACGGGGGCCGTATGGCCGTGAACAGCGCCCATCATCAGGGCCTGGGGGCCGTTGGGACGGGCCTGCGGGTCATTGCCGCCGCCCCGGACGGCACGGCGGAGGCCATTGTACATGACAGCCTCCCCATCCTGGGGGTGCAGTTCCACCCGGAGCGGATGTGCTTTGCCAAGGCCCGCCCGGACACGGCGGACGGGGAGCCGCTGCTGCGGTATTTTAAAAATCTGCTGGACGGGTAAGCTGTCCGGCCAGGAAAAAAAGGAAAGGGTTATACATATGAATGCAATGGATGAGCTGCGGGCCGCTGACCCCGCGGTGGCGGAGGCCCTGGAAGGGGAGCTGCTCCGCCAGAATCAATATATCGAGCTGATTGCCTCGGAAAACTGGGTGTCTCCCGCTGTGCGGGCGGCCCAGGGCAGTGTGCTGACCAACAAATACGCCGAGGGCTACCCAGGCAAGCGGTATTACGGCGGCTGCCAGTACGCGGACGCGGTGGAGGAGCTGGCCATCGAGCGGGCCAAGGCGCTTTTCGGCGCGGGGTACGCGAACGTCCAGCCCCACTCCGGGGCCCAGGCCAATATGGCGGTGCAGTTTGCCCTGCTCAAGCCCGGGGACACGGTGCTGGGCATGAGCCTGAACCACGGCGGCCACCTGACCCACGGCAGCCCCGCCAACTACTCCGGGATATACTTTCACTTTGTCCCCTATGGGGTGGGGGACGACGGCTTTATCGACTATGACCAGGTGGAGGCCCTGGCGATGGAGCATCGGCCCAGGCTGATTATTGCCGGGGCCAGCGCCTACGCCCGTACCCTGGACTTCGCCCGGTTCCGGGCCATCGCGGACGAATGCGGCGCCCTGCTTATGGTGGATATGGCCCATATCGCCGGGCTGGTGGCGGCGGGCCTCCACCCTAATCCCATTCCCTACGCGGACGTGGTGACGGCCACCACCCACAAGACCCTCCGGGGGCCCCGGGGCGGCCTGATTTTGGCTTCTCAGGAATCTATGGAGAAAAACCAGTTCAATTTCAATAAGGCCGTGTTCCCCGGCATCCAGGGCGGCCCCCTGATGCACGTTATCGCCGCCAAGGCGGTCTGCTTCCAGGAGGCCCTCAGCCCCGCCTTCCGGGATTATCAGCGCCAGGTGCTTGCCAACGCCCAGGCCCTGTGCGGCGGGCTGCTGGCAGGGGGCGTCCCCATCGTCTCCGGCGGCACGGACAATCACCTTATGCTGGTGGATTTAACCGCCAGCGGACGCACCGGCAAGGAGGCGGAGGCCCTGCTGGAGCAGGCCCATATCACCGTCAATAAGAACACCATCCCCAACGACCCCCGTTCCCCCTTCGTCACCAGCGGCCTCCGCCTGGGAACCCCCGCCGTCACCAGCCGGGGCATGACCGAGCAGGACATGGGGCAGATTGCCCAGGCTATCGCCGCCGTCATCCGGGAGGGGGAGCCCGCCGTCCCCGCCGCCCGCGCCATAGCCCAGTCCCTCTGCGCCCAGTACCCCCTGACCTAAGCGATTGTACAGAAAGCATCCCCCGATACGCCGCGAGACGTACCGGGGGATTTTTTTGCCTTCGCCGGATTTTTGCCCTGGAAATGCAAGCTTTGATGGAATATTAGAATTAGTTGACAGAAGATTAAAGATGTGTTATAACTATGTATGTGCATAGAACATATATGCAACCAGATTCATTGAAATTAAA